>NZ_PSVI01000029.1:0-47818 GCF_002931415.1 Rathayibacter sp. AY1E8 | reverse complement strand
CGCCTCGGCCGACGGCGGAGCGGATGCGGGAGGTGCGGACGCCTCCGGTGCGGACGCCGGAGACGGCGGCGGCTGGGGCGACTCCGGCGGCGGCGACTTCGGTGGCGGAGGCGACTTCGGCGGGGGCGACTTCGGTGGCGGAGGCGACTTCGGCGGGGGCGGCGACTTCGGAGGCGGCGACTTCGGCTTCTAGCCTCGTTGCAGAGGGCCCCCGATCACGGTCAGTGGTCGGGGGCCCTCGCTCGTTCCGGGCTAGTCCTCGTCGGTCAGCATCGCCTTCACCTGGCGGCGGAGGACCTTGCCGATCATGCTCCGCGGCAGCTCGTCGACGACGGTGATCCGCTTGGGCACCTTGTAGGGCGTCAGCGCCTCCCGGACGGCCTTGCGGGCGGCTGCGACGTCGAGCTGCGCGCCCGGCTCCAGGACGACCGCCGCCGCCACGGACTCGCCGCTGCGCGGATCGGGCAGGCCGACCACCGCCACCTCCTTGATCTCGGGCAGGCGGAGCAGCACCTCCTCCACCTCGGACGGCGAGACGTTGAAGCCGCCCGTGATCACGAGCTCCTTGATCCGGTCGACGATGCGCACGAAGCCGTCCTCGTCGATCGTCGCGATGTCGCCGGTGCGGAACCAGCCGTCGCCGGTGAAGGTCGCCGCCGTCTCGTCGGGCTTGCGGTGGTAGCCCCGGAACACCTGCGGACCGCGCACGACCAGCTCGCCCTGCTCGCCGGTCGCCACCTCCGTGTCGGGATCCTCGGGGTCGACGATCCGCACGTCGGTGCCCGGCAGCGGGAGCCCGACCGTCCCGGCGCGTCGCGTCGGACCGACCGGGTTGGCCATCAGGACCGGAGAGGTCTCCGAGAGGCCGTAGCCCTCGACGAGCGTGCCTCCGGTCAGCGCCTCGAACGACTCGACCAGCGCCGGGTCGAGCGGCATCGCGCCGGAGATGGCGATCTCGATGCCGCGGAGGGAGACGCCCCGCTGCTGCGCGCTGCGCGCCAGACGCTCCGCGATCGGCGGAACGGCCGGGAGGAAGGTGGCGGGGTGCTTCTTGACGACCTTCAGCACCAGCTCCGGGTCGAACTTCGGGAACAGCACCAGGCGCGCGCCCATGCTCATCGCGAAGGTGAGGCAGAGCGTCAGCCCGTAGGCGTGGAACATGGGGAGCACCGCGTAGACCACGCAGTCGCCGCGGCGGACCGTCGGCACCCAGGCGCGCGACTGGGCGGCGTTCGCCGTCAGGTTCGCGTGGGTCAGCTCGGCGCCCTTGGGCGTGCCGGTCGTGCCGCTCGTGTACTGGATGACCGCGAGGTCCTCCGCGACCGGGCGCGGGTGCGCCGGGTCAATCCGCCGGCGCAGCAGCGTCTCCCAGTCGATCGCGCCGCGGACCGGCCCGGTCAGCGCGGCGCGCGACTCCCGGGCCTTCTTCAGCGGCAGGCGGAGGGCTGCGCGCATCGAGGCGGGCATCGCGCGGGTGAGGTCGACGGCGACGACGGTCTCGACGCCGAGATCGGCCGGGAGGTCCTGCACCGTCGGCACGACGCGGTTCCAGGCGATCGCGACACGAGCGCCGTGGTCCTCGAACTGGTGGCGCAGCTCGCGCGGGGTGTAGAGCGGGTTGTGCTCGACCACCACGGCGCCGAGCCGGAGGACGGCGTAGAAGGCGACGACGTGCTGCGGGCAGTTCGGGAGGACGAGGGCGACAGGATCGCCCGCGCGGACGCCCAGGCGGCGGAGGCCCTCTGCGGCCCGCTCCACCTCGTCGGCGAGCTGGGAGTAGCTGGTCGAACGGCCGAAGAACTCGAGCGCGACCTGGTGGGGATACCGCTCGGCCGACTCGGTGACGATGTCGACGAGCGAGCCGGTCGGGAGCTCGAGCTCCGTCGGCACGCCGGGCGCGTAGCTGCGGATCCAGGGGCGGGGCGGGTGGGTGCTCACCCGCCCCACTCTAGGAGGAGGTGCCGGGGCTCAGGCTCCCTGATCCACCGCGTCCTCGATCGGGGTGGGACCGGAGACGATCTCCCACGTCTTCGCGATGGAGGTCGGCTGCGCCAGGGCGGCGATCACCGTGGCGGCGACGTCCGCTCGGGGGATGCTCCCCTTCTCGACGGAGGTGCCGAGCGTGATCGTGCCGGTGCCCTCGTCGTCCGTCAGCCCGCCCGGGCGGAGGATCGTGTAGTCGAGGCCGGAGTCGCGCAGTGCCGCGTCGGCGTCGCGCTTGGCCTCGACGTAGGCCTTCCAGCCCTCCTCCGTGTCCTCGGGGAGCGGCTCGTCCACACCGATCGCGCTGACCTGCACGAAGTGCTGGACCCCGACGATCGCGGCGGCCTTCTGGCTGAGGACGGACGCCCCCAGGTCGACGGTGCGCTTGCGCTCCGGGCCCGAGTCGGGTCCGGCTCCGGCGGTGAAGACCATGCCGTCGACGTGGCCCAGCGCCTCGGCGAAGGCCTCGGGCGTCGTGTCCTCGAGGTCGTGCACGAGCGGCTCGCCGCCCAGCCGGACGATGTCCTCGGCGTGATCGGGGTTGCGGATCACTCCGACCGACTCGTGGCCGGCGTCGTAGAGCAGGTGCAGGATCTGCTGCCCCACCTTGCCGTGGGCTCCGATGACGGCGATGCGTGTCATGGACGTTCCTCTCCTCGTCGGGGCGGGTCGCCCCGTGTTCGTGGTCCCCTCCATCCTGCCGCGGCGTCCCTGGACGCCCCCAGGCCTTGACGGCGTCCGGGCGCCGGGCCGTCAGGCGGCGAGGCGGTCGTCGCGTCCGGTGATGGCGAGCAGGCGGCTCTGGAGGGAGGCGGCGTCGTCGACCGGCACGGGCGCGGCGTAGAGGCCGCTCGCACGCAGGGTCTCCTCCTGGGGTGCGAAGAGCTCCCAGACCGCTGCGACGAGCTCCTCGTCCAGCCGCTCGTCGCTGCCGGTCGCGCGGGCGAGGTCCCAGGCGTGGACGGTCACATCGGCCGTCTGCTCCTGCAGCAGCTCGACGGCGCTGACGGTGTCGCGCCCCAGCTGCACGGTCGCCGCCGGGTCGACGGTGCGGACAGCGACGCGCAGGCGGTCGGTCACGCGGCGCCACTCGCTCCTCAGATCGGTGGCGACGGACTCGAGGCGCAGCGCCGACTCGTCGCCGCCCGAGAGGAGCGTGTGCGCGCGCTGCTGCTCGCGGACGACGTGCAGCACGAGCGCGCGCGTGTCCCACTCGGTGTCGGGCGTGGGGGCCGACCAGTCCTCGACGGCGCTCAGCCGGAGCTCGAAGGCGCGGTGGGCGCGGTCCTGCAGATCGAGCCAGCGGCTCATCTCGGCGCCGGGGCCGGTCTCGGTGGCGGTGGGGGAGTCGGGCTGCTCGTGCGTCATGGTCTCTCCGGAGCGTCGTGGTGCTCGGGTCAACCGCGAGTGGTCGGCGCTCATTCCCGGGCGCGGCGGTCGAGCGGCCGATGTCGGTGGTGCGTGGGAGCATGTCCCGAGGCATGGGCGAGCAGGACGGAGCGGCGTGAGCAGGCAGGACGGCGCGGCGTGAGCGAGCAGGACGGCACCGCATGAGCAAGCAGGACGGCACGGGGCGGCAGGTCACGACCGAGCCCTTCGACGACCCGCGCGCGAGCATCATGCACATCGACATGGACGCGTTCTTCGCCTCCGTCGAGCTGCTCGACCGGCCGGATCTGCGCGGGAGGCCGGTCATCGTGGGGCACCACGGAGCGCGCTCCGTCGTCACAGCGGCGACGTACGAGGCGCGCCGCTACGGCGTCAACTCGGCGATGCCCATGGCGGTCGCCCTCCGCCGCTGCCCGCAGGCCGTGGTCCTCGAGCCGCACATGGAGCGCTACCGCGAGGCCTCTCGCCGCGTCATGGCGATCTTCGACTCCTTCACGCCGCTGGTCGAGCGCCTGAGCATCGACGAGGCGTTCCTCGACGTCGCGGGTGCCCGCCGCATCTCGGGCTCGCCGTTCGCGATCGGCACCGAGATCCGCCGCCGGGTGCACGCCGAGCTCGGGCTGACCTGCTCGGTCGGGATCGCCAGCACCAAGTTCGTCGCCAAACTCGCCTCCGGCCGCTCCAAGCCCGACGGTCTGCTGGTCGTCCCCGCCGACGGCGTCCGCGAGTTCCTCGATCCGCTGCCCGTGAGCGCGCTGTGGGGAGTCGGCGCGAGCACGGAGGAGGCGCTCGTCCGCCGCGGTCTGCGCACCGTCGCCGACGTCGCGACCACCCCGCTGCCGTCGCTGGTGTCCGCCCTCGGCGAGGCGACCGGGAGGCGCCTGCACGCCCTGGCGAACGGGGTGGATCCGCGGCCGGTCGACACCCGCCAGATCGAGAAGAGCGCCGGACACGAGATCACCTTCGCCGACGACGTGGCCGACCCCGAGCTCGTCCGTCGTGAGCTGCTGCGGCTCTGCGACAAGGTCGCCGTGCGGATGCGCCGCTCGGGAGTGCGCTGCCGCACCGTCGCGGTGAAGGTGCGCTTCGGCGACTTCAGCACCCTCACCCGCTCCCGCACGCTCGTCGAGGCGACGGACGTGGCCCGCGTCCTCTACGAGGCCTCCTCCGCGCTGCTCGAGGCGGCCAACCCGATGCGGCGGCCCGTGCGGCTGATCGGCGTGCGCGGCGAGCAGCTGGTCGAGGGCGACGACGTCGCGTTCTCCCTGTGGAGCGACTCCGACGACTGGCGCGACGCGGAGCTCGCGGTCGACGGCGTGGCCGCCCGCTTCGGCTCCGGGGCCGTGCGTCCCGCCTCGCTCCTGTCCCGGTCGGCTCCCGAGTCGGCCAAGGGGATCGACCTCAGCGACACGCTCGCTACGCGGAACCGATCGTCAGACTGATCGGGCGGTGGTCGGAGCCGTTCGGCGGCAGGACCGCGACGGTCGCGGCGGTGACGCCGTCGGCGAGCGCGTGGTCGAGCGAGACGAGCGGCAGCAGGGACGGCCAGGTCGCCGGGAAGCCGACTCCACCCGTGCGGACGAGGCCCGCCTCCGCCAGCACCGGAGCGAACAGGTGGTCGTCCGTCGGCGTGTTGAAATCACCGATGACCAGCGTCCGCTCCGACTCGTCGTCTCGGAGAGCGGTGGCGAGGTTCGAGAGCATGGTGTCCCGCTCCTCGTGGTCGCCCGGCCGGAACGAGGCCAGGTGCACCACGAACAGGCGAGCGCTGCCGACCGGCGTGTCGACGTCGACGGCGAGCGCGCGCTCCCAGCCGAGCCCGAGGTCGAGCGGCTCCTCGTCGGTCAGCTCGGTCCTGCTCCAGACGCCGACGGTGCTCGAGACGGACGAGTACGGGTACTCGTCCGCCAGCTCGGCGTCGACCGCGTCCACGGCGTCTCCGTCGAGCTCCTGCAGCGCGATCACGTCGGGGCGGCGGGCGGCGAGCGAGGCGGCGAGCCCGCCGGCGTCGCCGCTCGTCTCGATGTTCTGGCTGACGACGGTGAACGAGCCGGAGCGCACGGCCGGCGCCGGCAGTGCGACCGGCAGCACCAGCACGCCGTAGACCATCGCCAGCACGGTGACCGCGGCCGCCGTCCGGCGCGACCGGAGGGCCGCCGCGGCCGCGATGAGGAGCAGCACGAGGAGCCCCGTCCAGGGGATCCCGACCTCGAGGACCGACAGCCAGCCGATCGGATCGGGCAGTGCGCGGTGGAAGGCGAGGAAGGCGGCGAGCACGAGGCTCGCGACCGCCACCGCGGCCGAGCGCACGGGGCGGCGGCGGCGGGTGCGGGCGGACATCCGTCGATCATGGCAGCAGGTCCCCGGAGGTCCATGGACGAGTCCTGTGCGCCCCGGCGGGCCGCTTGTCGCCGCGGAGAGCCGCGGAGTACCGTCGCACCATGCCCAACATCGCAGTCTCCCTGGCCGACACCGTCACCACCGCGGGTACCGCGACGATCTACGGCGAGCCCGTCACCGTCGACGGCGTCTCGCTCGTCCCCGTCGCCCTCCGCTGGTTCGGTTTCGGCGGAGGCAGCGGCTCCGAGGACGGCCAGGAGGGCGGCGGCGGAGGCGGCGGCGCCACGGTCATCCCGATCGGCGCCTACATCAAGGACGACCTCGGCCTGCGGTTCCAGCCGAACGTGATCTCGGTCCTCGCCGTCGGCATCCCCTTCGTGTGGGTGACCGGCAAGGCCCTCGCGCGCATCATCCGCGCCCTCAAGAAGTAGCCGGAGCGGCCCCGCGTCAGCTGGCGCGCTGCTGGCGCGCGGGGTACCACTTCTTCTTCGTCCGGCCGAAGCCGACGATCAGACGCTCGGCGTCGTCCGGCCGGCGGGGGTCGTAGATCACCGCGGCGGGCTCACCGGCCATCCACGCGTCCCCCCGCTTCAGCGGGTACTTCTGCGCGCGCTTCTCCACACCCTCGGCGGTCCGGTAGACGACCAGGAGCCTGCCCAGATCCCGTGCCGAATCGCGATCGCCGCGTGCCGGATCCGGCCCGACGACGCGCGCCGGCACCCGCGTGCCGTAGCTGAGCAGCTCGCGGCGGATCCGCGCACGGCGCTGCCAGAGCAGGGCCTGCAGCAGGACGATCAGCAGCACGGCCAGGACGACGACCACCGACCACGACATGACGTCTATGATTGCCGATGAACACGGGAGTCCGGTGCACCGGGCTGAGAGGAAGGCAGCAGCCTTCGACCGTCGAACCTGATCTGGGTCATGCCAGCGAAGGAACGTTTCGATCTCCTCTTACCAACCCGTGCCCTCCATTCGCTTCCACGAAAGGGCACGTCAGTGCAGAACACGAACGCGCAGAACACGAACGCGCAGAACACGAACGCGCAGAACATGAACGCGCAGAACACGAACGCGCAGAACCACACCTCCTCCGCCCCGGCCCGGCGCGATCTGCGCTGGCGGGTCGTCGACATCGTGGTGGCGAGCGTCGTCGCCGTCGCGAGCGGGATCGTCTTCTGGGCCTGGGGCCTGGCGACGAACGTCCTCGGCCTCGCCTTCGAGTTCCTGCCCGGGCTCGGCGGGCTCCTCGGCGGCGGCTGGCTCTTCGCCGGCGTCCTCGGCGGCCTGATCATCCGCAAGCCCGGAGCCGCGCTCTACACCGAGCTGGTCGCCGCGGCCGTGTCGGCTCTGATCGGCACCCAGTGGGGCTTCACCGTGCTGATCTCCGGACTCGTGCAGGGACTCGGCGCGGAGATCGTCCTGGCGCTCTTCCTCTACCGCAGCGGCCGTCCGCTCGTCGCGATGCTGGCCGGTGCCGGTGCCGGGCTGGCCCTCGCGATCAACGACCTGCTGTCGTACTACGCCGTCAACGACGCGCTCTTCAAGACCGTCTACGTCGCCTCCTCGATCGTCTCGGGCGCGCTCCTGGCCGGGCTGCTGTCCTGGTTCGCGGTGCGGGGGCTCGCGGCCTCGGGAGCGCTGGACCGCTTCGCCTCCGGGCGCGAGGGCCGGACGGTCGAGGGAGCCGGCGCGGGCGCTCGATGAGCGGCGCTTCCGTCCGGGCGCGGGGCTGGAGCTGGCGGCACGCGGGACGCTCCCGCGACGCCCTCTCCGGCCTCGATCTCGCGCTGGAGCCGGGGGAGCGCGTGCTGCTCCTCGGCCCCTCCGGCGCGGGAAAGAGCACGCTGCTGCACGCCCTGGCCGGCGTCCTCGGCGGGGAGGAGGACGGCTCCGCGGCGGGCGAGCTCGAGATCGACGGAGCCGCGCCGCTCACCCGGCGCGGTGTCGCGGGGCTCGTGCTGCAGGATCCGGACACTCAGGCGGTCCTGGCGCGGGTCGGCGACGACGTCGCGTTCGCCTGCGAGAACCTCGGCGTGCCGCGCGAGGAGATCCCCGCGCGGGTGCGGGAGGCACTCGGCGACGTCGGGCTCGACGTGCCGTTGGACCACTCCACCTCCGCACTCTCGGGCGGGCAGAAGCAGAGGCTCGCCCTGGCGGGTGTGCTCGCCATGCGTCCGCGGCTCCTGCTCCTCGACGAGCCCACCGCCAACCTCGATCCGGACGGTGTACGCGAGGTGCGGGCGGCGGTGGAGCGCACGGCCGCCCGCACGGGGGCGACGCTGATCGTCGTCGAGCACCGGGTCGACGTGTGGGCCGGCCTCGTCGACCGGGTCGTGGTGCTCGGGCGGGACGGCGCGGTCGTCGCCGACGGCGCTCCAGTCGAGGTCCTCGATCGAACGCACGACGTGCTCCGCGCCTCCGGCGTCTGGCTGCCCGGTGACACCCCCGCCCGGCGCGGGGCGAGCGTGCTGCCCTCGCCCGCCGCCCTGAGCGCGCACGACCTCGCCATCGGCCGGCCCGTCCTCGGGCGCCGCCGCTCGACCATCGTGGCCTCGGGGCTCGAGCTCGCCGTCGACTCCGCGCGGGCCACGGCCGTGCTGGGACCCAACGGCGCGGGGAAGTCGACCCTCGCGCTCACGCTGGCCGGTCTCCTGCCGCCGGTCGCGGGGCGGGTGACCGCCTCCGAGTCGCTCCGCGCCGGTGCGGGCCCGGAGCCGATCCGCTGGACCTCGGCTCAGCTCGCCGGACGGATCGCGATGGTGTTCCAGGAGCCGGAGCACCAGTTCCTCACCGCTCGCGTGCGCGCCGAGCTCGCGCTGGGCGCCCGCGACGAGACGGAGCGGCATCGGGCGGAGGAGCTCCTGGAGCGCCTCGGCCTCGCGCACCTCGCCGACGCCAATCCGTTCACCCTCTCCGGAGGCGAGAAGCGGCGCCTGGCCGTCGCGTCCGCCCTCACCCGGTCGCCGTCCGTGCTCGTCCTCGACGAGCCGACGTTCGGGCAGGACCGCCTGACCTGGGAGGTGCTCGTCGACCTCCTCGCCGAGCAGCGCGACGCGGGCACGGCGGTGCTCGCCGTCACCCACGACGAGGCGCTGGTCGCCGCCCTCGCCGACTCGGTCGTCACCCTCGGCGCCCGCGAGGTGGTGTCGGGATGACGCTCCTCGACTCCGTTCCCGCGCGCAGCCGGATCGCCCGGGCCAACCCGGTCGCCAAGCTCCTCGCCAGCCTGGTCATCGCGTTCGCGCTCCTCCTCACGGTCGATGCGGTCTCCGCGGCGACGGCGCTGGCGCTCGAGCTGCTGGTTCTGCCCTTCGCGGGGCTCCGGGCGGGTGAGCTCGTGCGGCGGACGGCTCCCGTCTGGATCGCGGCTCCGCTCGCCGGCCTCTCGACAGTCCTCTACGGGCGTGACAGCGGCGCCGTCTACGCGGAGTTCCTCATCGTCTCGGTCACAGAGGGATCCGTCGCCCTCGGGCTGGCCATCGCGCTGCGCGTCCTGGCGATCGGACTGCCGAGCGTGGTCCTCATCGCCACCACCGACCCGACGGACCTGGCGGACGGCCTCGCGCAGATCCTGCGCCTGCCCTCGCGCTTCGTGCTCGGCGCTCTCGCCGGCATGCGGCTCGTCGGTCTGCTCGTCGACGACTGGCGCACCCTGTCGATGGCCCGTCGGGCCCGCGGGGTCGCCGACGGCCGCGGGCCGGTCGAGGCGCTCCGCAGCCTCGCGGCCCGCACGTTCTCGCTGCTCGTGCTGGCCATCCGGCGGGGGAGCAGGCTCGCGACGGCGATGGAGGCGAAGGGCTTCGGCTCCGGCGTCCCGCGCACCTGGGCGCGGCAGTCGCGCCTCGGAGCCGGCGACCTCCTGCTGCTCGCGGGCGGAGTGCTGATCGCTGCCGTCGCCGTGACCGCCGCCGTCGTCACCGGCTCCTGGAGCTTCGTCCTGCATGGCTGAGCGGATCCTGCCGCTGACGGATCACACGGCGGGCGACCTCGCCCGCTCCGTGATCGCGCGGCGTCGTCGGACGGTGCTGCTGGACGGACCGAGCGGCTCCGGCAAGTCGACGTTCGCGCGCGCGCTGGTCGAGCAGCTCCGTCTCGCGCCGGCGGCATCGTCGGTCGCGCTCGTGCGGATGGACGACCTCTACCCCGGCTGGACGGGCCTGGACCGGGCGTCGCGGGAGACGGCCGGGACGCTCGTCCGCCCCCACGGCCTCGGCCTCGAGGCGCACTGGCGGCCCTGGAACTGGGCCGCGGGGACGACGGCCGGGCGCCGCGTCGTCCGCGAGCCGCTTCTCGTGCTCGAGGGCTGCGGATCGGCCGGCGCCGCCGCGCGCCGCCACGCCGATCTGGTGGTCTGGCTCGAGGCCGACGACGAGGTGCGGCGCGTGCGCGCGCTCGAGCGCGACGGCGAGCTCTTCGCTCCGCACTGGGACGCCTGGGACCGCGACTTCCGCTCCTACTGCGCTCGGGAGCGGCCCCGGGAGAACGCCGACCTCGTGCTGGACACGGGCGGCGGGGGAGCGGTGCGCGGCTGAGGGGTCCCCTCCGAGCGCGGCGACGCGCGGATGCCGGTGGGAGGCTCGCCCTCGGCGGTGATCAGGCCCAGCCGAGCTCGTGCAGCCGGTCGTCGTCGATGCCGTAGAAGTGGGCGATCTCGTGGACGAGCGTGACGTGGATCTCGTCGCGCAGCGCGTCCAGATCGTCGCACGCGGCGAGGTGCGGCTCGCGGAACAGCACGATGCGGTCGGGCATCTCGCCGAAGCCGTAGCGCTCGCGCTCGGTGAGGGCGACGCCGTCGTAGTAGCCGAGCAGATCCAGGGTCCCGTCCTCGGGCCGGTCCTCCACGACGAACACGACGTTGTCGAGCCCGTCGACCATGTCGTCCGGGAGCGCGTCGAGCTCGGAGATCACCAGGGCTTCGAAGGCGTCCTCGTCCAGCTCGAGCATCCGGGACCTCTCTGCGTCGGCGAACGCTGCCGGTCGCCGGATGTGCGAAGAGGCCCGGAGTCGGAACTCCGGGCCTCTTCCGCTGCATGCACAGCCACTGGGGTGAGTAACGGGGCTCGAACCCGCGACCTCCTAGACCACAACCAGGCGCTCTGCCAACTGAGCTATACCCACCAGGAGCGTGTTCCGGCGGGGTGACCCGCCGAAGCAACTGTACGAGAGTACTACATCCGCGAGGCGAACTCGTCCACGACGGCGGCCGACACGGCCTGCACCTCGGCGGTGCTCGGCCCCGGCTGCTCCACGAACACGGCACGGCGGTAGTACTGCAGCTCGCGGATGCTCTCGAGGATGTCGGCGAGGGCGCGGTGTCCGCCGTGCTTCTTGGGCGCGTTGAAGTAGATGCGCGGGAACCAGCGCCGTGCCAGCTCCTTGATCGTGCTGACATCGACGTTGCGGTAGTGCAGGTGGCCGTCGAGGCGCGGCATGAACTTCGCGAGGAAGGCGCGGTCGGTGCCGATCGAGTTGCCGGCGAGGGGGGCCTGCTGCTCGGCCGGGACGTGCTTCAGCACGTACTCCAGCACCTCGTACTCGGCCTCCGCGACGCTGACGCCGGAGGGGATCTCGACCAGCAGGCCGGAGGTCTCGTGCATCGACCGGACGAAGTCGCCCATGTTCTCGAGCGCGGTCGCGTCGGGCCGGATGACGAGGGAGAGCCCCTCGTCGAGCGGGTTCAGCTCGAAGTCGGTGACGACGACGGCGATCTCGACGAGCTCGTCGACGGAGAGGTCGAGCCCCGTCATCTCGCAGTCGATCCAGACAAGACGGTCGGGGGCGCTACTCATGCGGGCAGTCTATCGGCGGCCGCCGACACCCGGTCCGGCCGTCCCGCTCCTCCTACACTGGACCCTCGTGATCACGCTCGCCTGCTGCCTCCTGATCGTCAACGCCGTGTGGAACGCGATCGTCTGGCCGCCCTTCCTCCGCCGCGTCCGCAAGGACCCGCGGGCGCGCGACGCGGACGGCCGCGCGACGACCTTCCTCCGCGTGCACACGGTGCTCATCGGCGTGTCGCTCGCCCTCGCCGTGGTCTCCCTGGTCGTGGGAGTGCTGGGACTCGTCCGGGGCGCCTAGGCCCCGGCGGGCGCGGCCTCTGCGCTTCGGTATCGTGGTCGGAGTCCGCCCCCGTAGCTCAGCGGATAGAGCAGGAGCCTTCTAATCTCTTGGTCGCAGGTTCGATTCCTGCCGGGGGCACCATCGGATCGGGAGCGCGCCGGTCGCCGTCCCTAGTCTTGTCCCGGTGGCGTGCGGATCAGCGTCGACGCCTCGCGCCCGTCCTTCGACCGCGTCGCGGCCTCTCCTCGGGCGGCGCTGCGCTCCTCCGAGGAGTGACGCCCGGCACCCACGGGGTTTTCCTCCGCTCCGGTGACCCTCGGACGAGGACTCGCGGTCGCTCCACCAGTGACACACCGGCAAATCGGAGGCAACACCGGCGTGTTTCCCACCCGAAGTCGTTTGAGTGTCATTCAGGCACCTAGTCTTGGGGTGTCCGGAATTACAACGACGTAACGAACGGAGGTACGACCATGCTGCTCCTCGCCATCCTCGGTGGAATCGCCGTCGCGTGGACGATCGTCGCGGCGCCCCTCGCCGTACTGGTCGGCCGAGTCGCCCGTGCACGTGATGCACACAGCTAGTCAGTACACGCACCGCCCGCACCACGGAGAAGGCTTCGATCGCACTCGCGATCGGGGCCTTCTTCTCGTGGTCGGGAGCACTCAGACCGAGCTGCGCTCCTGGCCTCGGTCGTCGTCCGAGGCGGACCGCTCGAACCGGGCCTCGTCCGCCCGGACGACGGCCTCGTCATCGGCCGGCACGTCGTCGCGGTCTCCGTCGGCCGGAGCCGACGGCGTCGCGTCGTGCTCCGCGTCCGGCTGCGGCTCGGCGGCAGGAGCCGAGCGCTGCGGGTCGACGGGCGGCAGCTCCTCCACGGGACGCTCGCGCGACGGCACCTCCAGGCGGTCGACGTCGGCGAGCAGGCGGCGGGTCTCCTCCTGCGAGGCGTCCCCGGCCGACGCGGGGAGGACGATCGTGGGCGTCTGCGGGGCTGCAGAGCCGGAGGCGGAGCCCGCGCCGACGACGACCGGTGCGACGGCGGTCGGTGCGGCGGCCGGGGGAGCGGTGCGCTGGGGAGCGGCCTCGGCGGTGCTCGCCGCCCGATCGGACGACGGAGCGGACTCGGCGGAGCGGTCTCGACCCGTCTCCGAGAAGCGCCAGCGCTCGAGGTCGGCGAGGAAGGCCTTCCGGGCGCGCCCGGGCTTGTCCCGCCACTGCACGAGGCGGTCGCGGAACTCGCCCACGCTCGCCTGCGTCTGGTAGCCGCCGGTGCTCGACGTGTGCTTCAGCTCGGCGAGCTCGTGAGCGGCCCAGTTGGCCGCGACTCCGGAGCCCTTGACGGGCAGGAGGCGCAGGTGCGTCTCGGCCTGCGCGGATGCGCGGTCGCTGAGGACGCGCTCCGGGCTGCTGAGGACGTTCCAGGCCGAGGCGTCGACCGCGGCGTCGACGAGCGTCGCGATGACCGCGTTCTTCCGCTCGTGATCCTGCTGACGGATGAGGCGCGCGATGGACGCTCGGAAGACGGAGGCGATCACGATCGCTCCGACCACCACGGCCAGCAGGACCACAGCGGCCGTGAAGACCGCCTGGTGCCCGTCGCTCGTGCGGATCCAGGACATGA
Source organism: Rathayibacter sp. AY1E8 (assembly GCF_002931415.1). Classification (NCBI taxonomy): domain Bacteria; kingdom Bacillati; phylum Actinomycetota; class Actinomycetes; order Micrococcales; family Microbacteriaceae; genus Rathayibacter; species Rathayibacter sp. AY1E8. The sequence continues at coordinate 34,422 of NZ_PSVI01000029.1, read as the reverse complement.
ACTCGTTCCACCACTGCATGGGGCGAACGCTATCCGGGGCGGTCGCCGCCGCCCGTTCGGCACGCCGCCGACCGGGCGGATCGGCGCGTCAGGCGACGCGGAAGACCTCGATCGCGTCGTCGACGCTCCAGAACTCGCCGAGCTCGGCGCCGGCGGGCATGCCCGCACGCAGCAGCCGGGCGCGGTACCGCTCGCCGAGCGGATCCTCGACCAGCTCGATGTGACCGACCACGGCACCCGAGCCGGTGCTCACGCGCCACAGCCGGGCGTTGACCCGGGTGAGCGTCGGCGGGGTGCGGGTGGCGTGCAGCGTGGACAGGGACATCGGTTCCTCCTGCTCGAGTGTCGGAGCACCCACCGGCCGAGTGCTGTCGCAGACTACGGCCGACCACCGACATCCCCGCCGGGGCGTCAGCGCAGGGTCGTGCCGTGCACCGCGAACTCCTCGATCGCGTCGATCTCCTCCTGCGAGAGGGGGCCGGCGTCCAGCGCGGCGACGTTCTGCTCGAGCTGCGCGACGCTCGACGCGCCGATGATGGCGCTCGTGACGGTGGGCACCCGGAGCACCCAGCTCAGGGCGAGCTGGGCCAGCGACTGGCCGCGCTGCTGCGCGATCGCGTTCAGGCCGCGGGCGCGCGTCAGGTACGCCTCGTCGATCCGGTCGGAGGAGAGGAAGCGCGACGTCGCCGCACGGGACCCCTCCGGCACGGTGCCGTCGAGGTAGCGGTCCGTCAGGAGCCCCTGCGCCAGCGGCGAGAAGACGATGCAGCCGGTGCCGAGCTCGTCGAGCACGGGGAAGAGGCCGTCCTCGGGTCCGCGGTCGAAGAGCGAGTAGCGGGGCTGGTGCAGGAGGAGCGGCACTCCGCTGCCCGCCAGTGCCGCATGCGCGGCCCGGGTCTGCTCGGGCGAGTAGTTCGAGATGCCGGCGTAGAGCGCCTTGCCCGACTCCACCGCCGAGACGAGAGCGCCCATGGTCTCCTCGATCGGAGTCTCCGGGTCCGGCCGGTGCGAGTAGAAGACGTCCACGTAGTCGACGCCGATCCGCTGCAGGCTCTGGTCGAGCGAGGAGAGCAGGTACTTGCGCGAGCCGCCGTCCCCGTACGGGCCGGGCCACATGTCGTATCCGGCCTTGGACGAGATGACGATCTCGTCGCGGTACGGGCGGAGGTCCTCCGCGAGGATGCGGCCGAAGGCCGTCTCGGCGGCGCCGTAGGGCGGTCCGTAGTTGTTCGCGAGGTCGAAGTGGGTGACGCCCAGGTCGAACGCGCGGCGGAGGATCGCGCGCTGCGTGTCGAGGGAGCGGTCGGATCCGAAGTTGTGCCAGAGGCCCAGCGACAGGGCGGGCAGCAGCAGGCCGCTCCGTCCGGTGCGTCGGTAGTCCATGCGGTCGTAGCGGGCGGGGGCGGCGTCGTAGCTCACGCCGCGACTCTATTGCAGGGGGCGGATCCGCGGAATGCAGGGGGCGGTGAGCGTGTTGAACCGACTGACGCCTCCGGCACCCCGGACACGTCGACGCGACAGGAAGTGAGTCACACGCAATGCGCACATTCGTACTCGCCGGAGGATGCTTCTGGTGTCTGGACGCCGTCTACCGCGTCCTCGACGGCGTGACCGACGTCGTCTCCGGCTACACCGGCGGCCGCACGACCGAGCCCGACTACGAGGACGTCTGCTCCGGGCGCACCGGCCACGCCGAGGCCGTCGCCGTCACCTTCGACCCCGAGGTCATCCCCGAGCAGGTCGTCCTCGACGTCTTCTTCACCCTGCACGACCCGCGACAGCTGAACCGCCAGGGCAACGACGTCGGCACGCAGTACCGCTCGGCGATGTTCTACTCCTCCGACGAGGAGAAGGAGCTGTTCGAGACCGCGCGCGACCGTGCGTCCGAGTGGTGGGACGGCCCGATCGTCACCGAGATCTCGCCGCTGGGCGTCTACTACCCCGCCGAGGACTACCACCAGGACTTCTTCGCGAAGAACCCGGGCCAGGGCTACTGCATGGCGGTCGCACTGCCCAAGGTGAACAAGATCCGCAAGTCCTACTCGAGGTACATCACCGCGTCGTAACGCTCCTCCACAGGGGACGATCCGCTCGTCCTCTCCCCAGAAGGGCCCGCCTCCACCTCGGAGGCGGGCCCTTCGTCGCGACACTGGCCCTGCGGCGCCCGAGCGGTACCAGCCCCCTCCGCCCGGGCGCCGTGCCCGTCGCAGCCGTGGCGGGGCAGGAGTAGAGAGGACACGACCATGACCGACACCCTGACCGTCATCGGGACCATCGGCACCGAGCCCCGGAGCATCGACACCTCCAGCGGCACCGCGATGACCAGCTTCCGGCTCGCCTCGACGCAGCGGCGCTACGACCGCTCGGAGCAGCGCTGGGTCGACGTCTCGACCAACTGGTACACCGTCACCGCGTTCAACGGCCTGGCCGGCAACGCGCTGTCCTCCCTGTCGCGCGGCGACCGGATCCTGGTCACCGGGCGGCTCGGGGTGAGGGCCTGGGAGGCGGGAGGCAAGGCCGGTACCGATGTGGTCCTCACGGCCGAGGGCATCGGGCACGACCTCGCCTGGGGGACCAGCAGCTTCACGAAGACCGTCGGGCGCGCCTCTGCTCCCGCCCCCGCCGCCGAGCCCGCGTGGAGCGAGGAGGCGCCGCGCGAGGGCGCCGCGGCGGGGGACTGGGGCGCGTCGGGCCAAGACCGCGGTGATGCCGTGCCCGAGCCGCCGGTGGCGGCGGGCGTCGGCGGAGGCGCTCCCGGTCTCTCGGTAGGATCCGGGGAGACCCCGTTCTGATCCGGGGGACCGGAGCGAGAGCCGTCCCGGTCGGGAGGAGCCGGGCGTGACACGGAACCGAGCGGCCCGCATCGCGCTCGTGCTCGGCGGTCTCGCCGTCTGCCTCTCCGGTTGCACGTCGCCGTCGGCGCCGGACCCCGTGGTGTCCTCCTCCGCGGCCGAGGCGCCGGCACCGGCGGAGTCCGCCGCACCCGTCGCCTTCGTGCCGGGCGGGACGACGGAGCAGAACCTCCCCGTGTTCGAGCAGACCCTTCGCGCGGCGGCCGAGCCCGATCCGGAGGTGAGCGGCTCCAGCGTGGTCGACGCGCTCGTCGCGGCGGGGTTCTCCCGCGAGTCGATGCAGCTGACAGCGGACGAGACCTCGGTCGGACTCGACGCGGACTCGGTGCAGGTCTCCGTCAAGCTCGGGGAGTCGTGCCTCATCGGCCAGTACGGCCCGAAGAGCGGCGGGGTGCGGGCGGTGATCGCGGCACCGATCGCGACCGGCGCCTGCCTGGTCGGCCGGACCGTCCCGATCCAGGGCTGACGCGCCGGACCCGACCGGGAACCGCCCCGCCGTGCGCCCCGGTCGGGGTCTGAAAGGGCGAAAGGATCCTCGACGAGGCCCCTCGCCCGTCGAGTCCGAGAGCGCCCGGTGTTCGCCCGACGCTCCTGCAGGACCACTCCGACCGGTGCGGATCCGAGCGTGAGCACAGCCTCGTGCGGGCGGACCGGTCGACGATCCCGGTGGTCGGCGGCGCCCTCCCCTCCCCGGGACGCCGCTCCGCACGGTTAGGCTGCCCTGACCGACACGTGGGCCCCAGCGCGGGCACCGCGACGGACGTGCCGACAGGAGTGCTCGGCACGAGGACCACGACGAGGGGGAACTCGCCATGACCACATCCCGACCGCAGACGACGACGCGAGCGAGGTGGAGGCGCGCCGCCATCGCGGTCGCGAGCACGGCAGCCGTCGTTCTCGGAGTGACGACAGGAGCCGGAGCGGCTGCCGCAGCGGAGACGCGTTTGCAGACGAAGCCCTACCCCTACAGCTGGTCGACCACCGAGACGTTCTCGGCCGCTCAGACCGCTCCCGTGGCGGGAGATGTCACCGGGCTCGACGTCACGCTGTCCGACTCCGCCCGGCCGACGGGGAGGTACCCGGCGTTCACGACGTACAACTGGGTGATCGGCGACTACGCCCTCACAGGGTCGGTGGAACTCGACCCCGGGGATCGCACCTTCCTCATCGACCTGAAGCGGCCCCTCTCCTCGTTCGGCGGTGGGACTGTCGCCCTCCAGATCACGGCGCAGAAGCCGCCGCTGGAGGAGAAAGAGACTCCGATCGGCCAGCCGGTCGACAGCGGCTTTGAGCTGACCACGTCGGCCACCCTCTCCGTCGCCGGAGCCTCCGGCGCCGGCGGTGTCGGCGGGGTCGACCTCAGCAGCAGCGCACAGACGCTCCAGCGGAGCGCCGCGTACTTCGCGTACGAGAAGGTCGACACGGCTCTGGACGTCAAGGGTGGCGACACCGTCGTCCTCGAGTCCAACCGGGACGACTTCTACGACCTCCAGGGGCTCGCCGCCTATGTCGGTCCCAGCAGGACCGAGCGGATCCCCGCCCAGGTGAGTACGAACAGCAGACGGTCCGCGGTCACCGTGACGATCCCCTCGAGCGCCTACGACGCCTACAAGGACCGCGCCAGCAGCCTGGTCCAGGTCACCGGCGTCAGCAACGGCAGGGTGGACCAGCCCCGCGGAGCGACCATCACGTCGGACGCCGCGGTCCGCGTGACGGGAAGCGGAGCCACCACCCCGCCGGTCACGCCGACCCCGACGGCCACCGCGACCACCCCGCCGGTCACGCCGAGCCCGACCACTCCTCCGGTCACGCCCGTGCCGACCAGTACGCCGACGGCCCCGCCTGCCGGCTCGCCGGTCGTCTCGCGCATCTCGGGCACCGACCGTCAGGGCACCGCGGTCGAGGTGTCCAAGCGCACCTTCCCGGCGAACGTCCCCGTCGTCTACGTCGCCACCGGGCAGAACTTCCCGGACGCGCTCAGCGCCGGACCTGCCGCGGCCAAGGCGGGCGGGCCGCTGCTCCTGGTCGACCGCGACTCGATGAGCCAGGTCGTCCGCACCGAGCTGACGCGTCTCAAGCCCGCGAAGATCGTCGTCGTGGGCTCCGAGCTCAGCGTCGGCAGCCAGGTCTACAGCGACCTGGCCGCGTATGCGCCGAAGGGGAAGACCACACGCATCGGCGGAGTCGACCGCTACGACACCTCGAAGCTGATCCTCCAGGACGCCTTCAGGGGCGGCTCCTCGATGGCCTGGCTGGCCACGGGCGAGAAGTTCCCCGACGCCCTGAGCGCCAGCGCCGCAGCCGGCGCGAATAGCGCTCCGGTGGTGCTGACCAACGGAACCGGCTCCACGGTGGACCCCCTCACCCAGCAGATCATCAGCGGCCTCAAGGTCAGTAGCTTGACCATCGCGGGCTCCTCGCTCTCGGTCAGCGCCGGCATCGAGCGCTCGATCACGGGCCCGGTGATCACCCGCATCGGCGGGACCGACCGGTACGACACCTCGGAGAAGCTGAACAAGGCGGCCTTCACCTCGGCGAATACCGTCTACCTCGCGACCGGTGAGAAGTTCCCCGACGCCCTGGCCGGAGCCACGGCGGCGGGCTACACCGGGAGCCCGCTCTTCGCGGTCCAGCCCACCTGCGTGCCCCGGGCGGTCCTCGCCGACATCACCGCATCCAAGGCGACGCAGGTGATCCTGCTCGGCAGCACGGACACGCTGTCCGAGGCGGTGGAGCGCCTGACGCCCTGCAGCTGATCCGCACCGTCGGCCGCTGACGCGATCCGCCCTCCCCACCGGCCCGGCCGGAGCGGAGGGCGGTCCGCGTTCAGACGCTCCCTCCGACGCGGACCGGCGAGTTCCCGTTATCCTCGTCTGGTGCGGACGGTCCCGCGGCCTGCGCTCCGCGTCGGCCGGGGCCCGGCGTCCCGCCCCGGTCCGAGCCTCCGTCAGCGCCTCCGCGCGGAGCAGGGGACCGGCGGGCGACCCGACTCCGCGCAGACCGACGGACTTGAGGACTGGGCATGGCTGAATACATCTACTCGATGGTGCGCGCGCGGAAGGCGGTCGGCGACAAGCTGATCCTGGACGACGTCACCATGTCGTTCCTGCCGGGAGCGAAGATCGGCGTGGTCGGGCCCAACGGCGCCGGCAAGTCGACGATCCTGAAGATCATGGCGGGGCTGGACACGCCGAGCAACGGCGAGGCGCGGCTCAGCCCGGGCTACACCGTCGGCATCCTGATGCAGGAGCCCGAGCTCGACGAGACCAAGACGGTACTCGAGAACGTCCAGGAGGGCGTGGGCGAGATCAAGGGCAAGATCGACCGCTTCAACGAGATCTCCCTCGCGATGGCCGACCCGGACGCCGACTTCGACAGTCTCCTCGCCGAGATGGGGACCCTGCAGGAGGCGATCGACGCCGCCGACGCCTGGGACCTGGACTCGCAGCTGGAGCAGGCGATGGACGCGCTGCGCACCCCGCCGGGGGACTCCCTCGTCACCAACCTCTCGGGTGGCGAGAAGCGCCGCGTGGCGCTCACCAAGCTCCTCCTGCAGAAGCCCGACCTGCTGCTGCTCGACGAGCCCACCAACCACCTCGACGCCGAGAGCGTGCTCTGGCTCGAGCAGTTCCTCTCGAAGTACCCCGGCGCCGTGCTCGCCGTCACCCACGACCGGTACTTCCTCGACAACGTCGCGGAGTGGATCGCCGAGGTCGATCGCGGACACCTCTACCCCTACGAGGGCAACTACTCGACGTACCTCGAGAAGAAGAGCGCCCGCCTGGAGGTTCAGGGCAAGAAGGACGCCAAGCTCGCCAAGCGGCTCACCACCGAGCTCGACTGGGTGCGCAGCAACGCCAAGGGCCGTCAGGCCAAGTCGAAGGCGCGCCTGGCGCGCTACGAGGAGATGGCGGCCGAGGCCGAGAAGACGCGCGTGCTCGACTTCGAGGAGATCGTCATCCCGGTGGGCCCCCGTCTGGGCTCCCAGGTCATCGACGCGAAGAAGCTGCACAAGCAGTTCGGCGAGCGCGTCCTCATCGACGACCTCAGCTTCACGCTGCCCCGCAACGGCATCGTCGGCGTCATCGGCCCGAACGGCGTCGGCAAGACCACGCTCTTCAAGACGATCGTCGGCTTCGAGCCGCTCGACTCGGGCGACCTGAAGATCGGCGAGACGGTCGACATCTCCTACGTCGACCAGAGCCGCGGCGGCATCGACCCGCAGAAGAACCTGTGGGAGGTCGTCTCCGACGGGCACGACTACATCACCGTCGGGAAGACCGAGATCCCCTCCCGCGCCTACGTCTCGCAGTTCGGCTTCAAGGGCCCGGACCAGCAGAAGAAGGCCGGCGTCCTCTCCGGCGGCGAGCGGAACCGCCTCAACCTCGCGCTGACGCTCAAGCAGGGCGGCAACCTGCTCCTGCTCGACGAGCCCACCAACGACCTCGACGTCGAGACCCTGGGCAGCCTCGAGAACGCGCTCCTCGAGTTCCCGGGCTGCGCCGTGGTCATCACTCACGACCGGTGGTTCCTCGACCGGATCGCGACCCACATCCTCGCCTACGAGGGCACCGAGGAGGACCCGGCCAACTGGTACTGGTTCGAGGGCAACTTCGAGGCGTACGAGGAGAACAAGATCGAGCGCCTCGGCCCGGACGCGGCGAAGCCGCACCGCTCCGCGTACCGCAAGCTCACCCGCGACTGATGCGCCTGCACGTCGCCATCCCGCTGCGCTGGTCGGACTTCGACGCCTACGCGCACGTGAACAACGCCGAGATGCTGCGCCTGCTCGAGGAGGCGCGCATCCAGGCGTTCTGGAAGCCGGACTCGCCGCAGCCCGGCGGGATGGCGACGGCGGTGCTCGACGCACGGCCGGGCGCCGAGTCGATCAGCCTCATCGCCCGGCAGGAGATCGAGTACCTCGCGCCGATCCCGTACATGCGCGCGCCGATCGACGTGGAGCTGTGGATCGGGCGGATCGGCGGGGCGAGCCTCGAGGTCTGCTACGAGCTCTACTCGCCCGCCGGCGTCGTCCCGCGGGTGCTCTTCACGAAGGCGGCCACCACTCTGGTGCTGGTCACGGCCGCGACGGGCAGGCCCCAGCGCATCCCGGAGGAGCTCCGCGAGGCGTGGGGCCCCTACGTCGAGGAGCCCATCACCTTCTCGAAGCGGGGCTGAGCTCAGCCCAGGGGGACGCGGACCATGCCCTCCTGGGCGACGCTCGCCACGAGCACGCCCTCCTGCGTGTAGATGCGCCCGAGCGAGAGCCCGCGTCCGCCGGACGCGCTCGGCGCCTCCTGCACGTAGAGGAGCCACTGGTCTACGCGCGCGGGGCGGTGCCACCACATCGCGTGGTCGAGACTCGCGATCCGCAGGCCGGGCGTCGTCCAGGCCGCACCGTGCCGGCGGAGCGTGGATTCGAGGATCGTGTAGTCGCTCGCGTAGGCGAGGGCGGCGCGGTGCAGCATCGGATCGTCCGGCAGTGGTCCGAGCGAGCGCATCCACACGCTCTGGTGCGCGACCCGCTCGGGGTCGGCCCGGAGGTACACCGGCTGCTCGACGTGCCGCACGTCGAAGGGGCGCTGCGTGGCCCAGAAGCTGCCGACCGGGTGGTCGACCCCCGCGAGGATCTCAGCGGTGCTCGGCAGCGACTCCGGGTCGGGGATCCCCTCCGGCATCGGCGCCTGGTGATCGAGGCCCTCGTCCTCGGTCTGGAACGAGGCGATCATCGAGAGGATGGGGCGTCCGTTCTGGTAGGCCTGCGTCCGACGGGTGCAGAAGGAGCGGCCGTCGTGGATCCGGTCGACCGAGAACGTGATCGGCAGGGAGACGTCCCCGGGGCGGAGGAAGTACCCGTGCATCGAGTGCACGGAGCGCCCCTCGACGGTGCGACCGGCCGCGATAAGCGACTGCGCGAGGACCTGGCCGCCGAAGACCCGCCCCTCGGGCATCCACTGCGAGGGACCCGTCGAGATGTCCTCGCTGGTGCGGGCGCCGGTGTCCGTCAGGTCGAGCGCGGTGAGGAACGAGGACAGGGGATCGGGCACGGTACCTCCGGGGTGTCGGGCGGTGGGGCGAGCGGCCTCGGGTAAGTTTATCGACGCGATGAGTTCGTCCTTCTCCCTGGCGGATCCGCCCAGCCTGTCGGATCTGCGCGTCTTCCTCGGCCGTTCGGCCCGGGTCGAGGACGGTGCGGTCCGGCTCCTCGCCGACGACCACGTGCTGGCCGCCTACACGCCGATCCTCCAGCCCCGCGGTCTGCTCGACCGCTCCGCGACCGTGCTGGGCCTGCGCGTCTTCGCGCTCGACGAGCCCGCCGGCTTCGACCGGATCGTGCCGATCCGTGCGCTGTCGGACCGCCTCGCCCGCCTGCAGTGGGAGCCGGGCGGAGCGGACGGCAAGCCGGTCGTCCTGCCCGACGGCGACGACGCGACGGCGGGGCCCTGGGCGGGCGTCTCCCCGCCCCGCGGCGGCTGGACCCGGCGCGAGCCCGTGGACCCGGGCTTCCTGGAGCGCGTCGCGCGCGAGGGGATCGACGAGATCGCGGCGGCCGTCGGCCCCGAGACGGGCGAGCAGATCGTCGGCCGCGTGCGGTCGAGCGTCTGGGGCCGCCCGCTCGACGGCCTCGAGGACGTCCCGGCGGGAGCGGCGTTCGCCCTCTTCGCGCTCGGGTTCCTCGGCGCCGACGACCCGGTCGCCCTGCTCGAGAGCGGCGCCTGGCGCCGCCTCACCTCACGGCGCGGACACGTGCTGGTCCGCACCCCGGGCTGAGCGGCTACTCCTCGAAGGTGTTCACCATCGCGTGGGCGGCGCGCTCCAGGTAGTCCCAGAGCAGGGCGTCGTCGGCCGGAGCGAGCTCGAGATCGTCGACGGCCGTCCGCATGTGCTGGAGCCAGTGGTCGCGGGCCTCGGGGTTGATCCGGAACGGCTGGTGCCGCATCCGCAGGCGCGGGTGGCCGCGCTCCTCGCTGTAGGTGCCCGGGCCGCCCCAGTACTGCTCGAGGAAGCCGGTCAGCCGCTGGATCGCGCCCTCGAGGTCGTGCTCGGGGTACATCGGCCAGAGCACCTCGTCCTCGCGGACGCCCTCGTAGAAGCGGCGGACCAGGCGCTCGAACGTCGGCCGGCCGCCGATGTGCTCCCAGAAGCTGCGCAGCGGCGGCGTGCCGCCGATCTGCAGGCCGCTCACGAGCGCGCTCCCGTCGGGCCGGAGGTGCCGCCGCCGTCCTGGGGCGGCGTCCCGCTCCCGCGCCGCAGCGCGCGGGGGAGCCGCACGGGCTTGCCGTGCTCGGTGCTGATCGTGGGGGAGGGCGTGGTCCGCGGCGGCTTGGCGCCTCCGACGCTCGTCGCCCCCTCGAAGCCCTCGAGGACGACGGTGGCCAGCGAGGGGAGCTTCACGTCGAGCGCGTCGAGCGACTTCTTCAGGCGCAGGCGCAGCTCGCGGGCGACGTCGTCCTTGGCGGTGGTGCGGGTCTTGACCACGACCCGGATGACCAGGGCGTCGTCGGCGATGGACTCCAGGCCCCAGAGCTCGGGCTTGTCGATGATCCGGGCCCGCCAGCGGCTGCTCGCCGCCAGCTCGTTCGCGGTCGCGAGGACCGTGGACTGCACCTGCTCGAGGTCCGTCTCGTAGGGCACGGCCAGGTCGACGATGACGCGCGACCAGCCCTGCGACATGTTCCCGACCCGGACGATCTCGCCGTTGCGGACGAACCAGAGGGTGCCGTTGACGTCGCGGATCTGCGTCACCCGGACGCCGACCGACTCGACCACGCCCGTCGCCTGCCCGGTGTCGACGACGTCGCCGACCCCGAGCTGGTCCTCCGCGACCATGAACAGCCCGTTGAGGACGTCCTTGACGATGTTCTGCGCGCCGAAGCCGAGGCCCGCGCCGAGGGCGGCCGTCAGCAGGGCGAAGGAGCCGATGAGGTCCTTGTCGATCGTCGTCACGATCATGACCAGGGCGATGACGACGATCAGGATCGAGCTCAGGTTGTTGAGGATCGACCCGAGCGTGCGCGTGCGCTGCACCACCCGCACGGCCGCGAGCGGCGACGCGGCGATCGACTGGGTGTCCTCGACGCGCTGGCGGCGCTTCACTCCCGACACGATCTGGTCGACGACGCGGCCGATCACGAAGTGGGCGATGACGCGCACCAGCAGCGCGCCCAGCACGATCCCGAGGATCGCGACCACCTTCCAGAAGGGCTCGGACTCGAAGAAGGAGACGGTGGCGGCGACAGGGTCCGGGGTGGAGGTCTGAAGAAGCAGCATGACCGCTCCAGGCTACGGGACGCCTCCCTCCGAGACGGGTGCACGAGCCCCGAGCGCGTATAGATTCGAGGCGGGTCCGCTCGGACCCGGACACCGCCCTGGGAAGGACGCCCGATGCTCCACTCCACCCGGACTCCCGCCGAGAAGCGCCGCCTCTTCCGCGAGCGCCTCGCCTCGGGCGAGCTGCTGCAGCTGCCCGGCGCGTTCACTCCGCTCTCCGCGCGCCTCATCGAGGCGAAGGGCTTCGACGGGATCTACGTCTCGGGCGCCGTGCTCTCGGCCGAGCTGGGGCTGCCGGACATCGGGCTCACCACGCTCAGCGAGGTGGCCGGCCGCTCGCAGCAGATCGCGCGCCTGACCGACCTGCCGGTCCTCGTCGACGCGGACACCGGCTTCGGCGAGCCGCTGAACGTCGCGCGGACGGTGCAGATGCTCGAGGACGCCGGAGTCGCGGGGCTGCACATCGAGGACCAGGTGAACCCGAAGCGCTGCGGGCACCTCGACGGCAAGGCGGTCGTCGACGAGGCGACCTCGGTGCGGAGGATCGCGGCGGCCGTCGACGCGCGCCGCGACTCCGACCTGGTGATCATGGCCCGCACCGACATCCGCGCCCTCGACGGCCTGCCGGCCGCGATCGACCGCGCCAAGCGCCTCGTCGACGCCGGAGCAGACGCGGTGTTCCCCGAGGCGATGCGCGACCTGTCCGAGTTCGAGGCCGTGCGCGCCGCGATCGACGTGCCGATCCTCGCCAACATGACCGAGTTCGGCAAGAGCGAGCTGTTCACCGCGCAGCAGCTCGCCGACGTCGGCGTGAACGTCGTGATCCACCCGGTCTCGCTGCTCCGGATCGCGATGGGCGCCGCGATGCGGGCACTCGACGCCCTCAAAGCGGAGGGCTCGCTCCGCTCGGAGGTCGCGGGCATGCAGACGCGCGCCGAGCTCTACGAGCTCCTCGACTACGCCTCGTACAGCCGCTTCGACGAGGGCGTCTTCGACTTCTCGCTCGCCGACCACTACGGCGCCTGAGCGCGCCGACCCGCACGAACCGGCGGCGCTCCCCGGTGCCGCCGCCCGCCTCTCGCGAAGGAGCGAAGGATGAGCACGACCGATCAGGACATCCGCAAGGGACTCGTGGGGGTCGTCGTCGACACGACGGCCGTCTCGAAGGTCGACCCGGCGTCGAACTCGCTGCTCTACCGCGGCTACCCCGTGCAGGAGCTCGCGGCGGGGACCTCGTTCGAGGACGTGGCCTGGCTGCTCTGGCACGGCGAGCTCCCCACTGCGGAGGAGGCGGCCGGGCTGGCCGCCGTGGAGCGGGCCCACCGCGCCCTGGCCCCCGAGGTGCGCACCGTGATCGACCTGCTGCCGCTGTCGGCGCACCCGATGGACGTGGTGCGAACGGCGGTGAGCGTCCTGGGCGCGCTCGAGGAGGATCCGGACGCCGACGCTCCCGAGGCCGTGCTGGAGCGCTCCGTGCGGCTCTGGGCGGCACTGCCGGCGATCGTCGCCTACGCTCAGCGCCGCCTGCGCGGCCTCGAGCCGATCGATCCGCGCGACGACCTCGACTACTCCGAGAACTTCCTCTGGACGACCTTCGGCGAGGTGCCGGAGCCGGTCGTCGTCGACGCGTTCCGCGTCTCGCTGGTGCTCTACGCCGAGCACTCCTTCAACGCCTCGACCTTCACGGCCCGCGTCGTGACGTCGACGCTGTCGGACGTCCACTCCGCCGTGACCGCCGCCGTGGGAGCGCTCAAGGGACCGCTCCACGGCGGGGCGAACGAGGCCGTGCTGCACGTGCTCGACGAGGTCGGCACCGGACCGGAGGCGGACCGGCGGTCCCGCGAGTGGCTCGCCGAGGCTCTCGGACAGCGCCGGAAGGTCATGGGGTTCGGCCACCGGGTCTACAAGTCGGGCGACTCGCGGGTGCCGACCATGGACGCCGCTCTCCGGCGGCTCGCCGAGCACGAGGGGGCCGGCGAGATGATGGAGCTGTACGACGCTCTGGCCGCGGCGATGGCCGAGCGGACGGGCATCCTGCCGAACCTCGACTACCCGTCCGGCCCCGCCTACCGGCTGATGGGCTTCGACACCGGGATCTTCACTCCGCTGTTCGTCGCCGCGCGGGTGGTGGGCTGGACGGCCCACGTGATCGAGCAGCGGGGCTCGAACGCGCTCATCCGGCCGCTGTCCGCCTATGACGGGCCGGAGCGCCGCTCGGTCCCGCAACGCTAGGCGCCGGGAGCGGGGAGAGCCGCCCGGTCCCGCAGCGCCGGGGGACCGGGCGGCTCGCTGTCAGCCCCGGGTGTCGCGCTCCTGGGCGCGGAGCGCACGCTCCACGCCGGCCAGGTTCTCGATCACGAGTCGGCGCAGCGCCGGGACCTCCGGGTTCGCGTCGAGCCAGGCGCGGGTGGCGTCGACGATCTCCTGCGAGGGCGTGGCGGCCGGGTAGAAGCCGACGACCAGGTACTCGGCGATCTTGTAGCTCTTCGACTCCCAGAGGGAGCGGAGGGCGTCGAAGTAGACCGGGACCATCGCGTCGAGCAGGCGCGGGTCGGCGGCGCGCTGGAAGCCCAGGCCCGTCGAGCGGACGATCGTGTTCGGTGCTGAGTCGTCGGCCGTGACGGAGTCCCACGCCGCGCGCTTCGCCTCCGCGGTCGGCAGTGCGGCACGGGCGTGCGCGGCCGACTGCTGGCCGGTCGCCGTGTTGTCCGAGGCGAGCGCCGCGTCGATGTAGTCCGCACCGGCCCGCCCGCCGGCGACGAGAGCGATCAGCAGCTCCCAGCCGAGGTCGGTGTCGATGTCGAGGCCGTCGAGAGCGGTGGAGCCGTCGAGCAGCGCCTGCACGGCCTCGAGGTGCGCCGGGGTGGACGCGATCGCGGCGAAGAACTTCACGAACTGGAACTGCGCGTCGCTGCCCGGCTCGGCGCTCTGCGCGAGCGTCCACAGCTGATCGCCCGCCTCCTCGAGGACCTCGGCCCGGTACTCCGGAGCGACGTACTGGGTGGCGGTGGCGACGAGCTGGTTGAGCACCGTCCGCAGGGTCGTGGACTCGGTCTCGGTCGCGACGTTGCCCAGGACGAGGCGGACGAAGTCGCGCGGCGCCGACTCGGCGTCGCGGGTCGAGTCCCAGACCGAGCCCCAGACCAGCGAGCGGGCCAGGGGGCTGTCGATGCTCGCGAGGTGCTCGACGGCCACAGCGAGCGAGGCGTCGTCGAGGCGGACCTTCGCGTAGGCGAGGTCGTCGTCGTTGAGCAGCACGAGCGCCGGACGGGTGCGGCCGATCAGCTCGGGCACCTCGGTGCGCTCCCCGTCGACGTCCAGCTCGAGGCGGTCGACGCGGACGAGGCGCTCGCCCTCGAAGTCGTACAGGCCGATCGCCAGGCGGTGCGGGCGGATCGTCGGGTACTCCTCGACCGCGGTCTGCTGGATCGCGAAGGACGCGATCGCTCCGCTCTCGTCGACCGCGATCTCGGGGCGGAGCGTGTTCACGCCGGCCGTCTCGAGCCACTGCGCCGACCACTCGGTGAGGTCGCGCCCGCTGGTGGCCTCCAGCTCGACCAGCAGGTCGCGCAGCTCCGTGTTCGAGAAGGCGTGCTTGACGAAGTACTCGTGGACGCCGGCGAGGAACTCCTTCTCGCCGACCCACGCGACGAGCTGCTTGAGCACCGAGGCGCCCTTGGCGTAGGTGATGCCGTCGAAGTTGACCTGGACGTCCTCGAGGTCGTTGATGGTCGCGACGATCGGGTGGGTCGAGGGCAGCTGGTCCTGGCGGTAGGCCCAGCTCTTCTCCATCGCGGCGAAGGTGGTCCACGCCTCGGTCCACTCCGTCGCCTCCGCGGTGGCGAGGGTGGAGGCGTACTCGGCGAACGACTCGTTGAGCCAGAGGTCGTTCCACCACTTCATCGTGACCAGGTCGCCGAACCACATGTGGGCGAGCTCGTGGAGGATCGTGACGACCCGGCGCTCCTTGATCGCGTCCGTCACCTTCGAGCGGAACACGTAGGTCTCGGTGAAGGTCACCGCTCCCGCGTTCTCCATCGCGCCGGCGTTGAACTCGGGGACGAACAGCTGGTCGTACTTCGCGAACGGGTACGGGACGCCGAACTTCTCCTCGTAGAAGGCGAAGCCCTGCTTCGTCTTCTCGAACACGTAGTCGGCGTCGAGGAAGGGCGCGAGCGAGGCCCGGGCGAAGACCCCCAGCGGGATGGTGCGGCCGTCGGAGGAGACGAGCGAGTCGGTCTCGACCACGTAGGGTCCGGCGACGAGGGCCGTGATGTAGGAGGAGATGCGCGGGGTGGGCTCGAAGCTCCAAGTCGCGATCCCCTCGCCCG
Source organism: Rathayibacter sp. AY1E8 (assembly GCF_002931415.1). Taxonomy (NCBI): domain Bacteria; kingdom Bacillati; phylum Actinomycetota; class Actinomycetes; order Micrococcales; family Microbacteriaceae; genus Rathayibacter; species Rathayibacter sp. AY1E8. Next base: position 18,968 of record NZ_PSVI01000029.1, on the reverse strand, counting down.
CCGGGACCGGCTCGGGAGTGGGCTGGTTCGACACGACCTGCCACTGCGCGGGCGCGGTGACGGTGAAGCGGAACTCGGCCTTGAGGTCCGGCTGCTCGAACACCGCGAAGACGCGGCGGGAGTCGGGCACCTCGAACTGCGAGTACAGGTACACCTCGCCGTCGACGGGGTCGACGAAGCGGTGCAGGCCCTCGCCCGTGTTGGTGTAGAGCATGTCGGCGACGACGGTGAGCTCGTTGTCCGCAGCCAGGGAGTCGAGGCGGATCCGGACGCCGTCGGCGACGTCGGCGGGGTCGAGCTCCGCGCCGTTGAGGGTGACGGAGTGGACCGTGCCCGTGACGGCGTCGATGAAGCTCGAGGCGCCCTCGGCGGAGGAGAAGCGCACCGTGGTCGTGCTGAGGAAGGTCTCGGCTCCCCGGGTCAGGTCGAGGGCGATGTCGTAGTCGTGGACCTGGATCAGCGAGGCGCGCTCCTGCGCCTCGCTCCGGGTGAGGTTGTCTCCTGGCACGGGGGTGCTCCATCCGTTCGTCTCGGGCGCTGCCGCGGGCGCCGGGGTGCGGGCGCCGCCGATCCACCCTAGAGCTGCCGGGACCCGCCGTGGAGCCCCGTGGCGCCGATCCTGCGGAGCCGCCGGGGAGCGCGGACGCGGCCGCCGCGAGCGGCGTAGCGTGTCCCCATGACCTCTGTGGACTTCTGGTTCGACCCCTCCTGCCCGTGGGCCTGGATGACCTCGCGATTCGTGGACGAGGTGACCCCCGCGCGCGACCTCGACGTGCAGTGGCACATCATGAGCCTCGCCGTCCTCAACGAGGACAAGGACGTGGACGACTCGTACCGCGCCTTCCTCCCGCGCGCGCTGCGATACACCCGCCTGGTCGCCGCCGTCGCCGAGCGCGAGGGCCGCGAGCACGTCAAGCCGCTCTACGACGCGCTCGGCACCCGGATCCACCCGGGCGGGCGCACCGACGTCGACGCGGTGATCGCCGAGTCGCTCGCCGAGCTCGGCCTGCCTGCGGAGCTCGCCGCCCACGCCGACTCGGACGAGTACGACGAGCCGATGCGCGCCTCCCACTTCGACGGGATCGAGCGGGTCGGCCAGGACGTCGGCACCCCGGTCATCGCGATCGGCGACGTCGCCTTCTTCGGCCCCGTCATCTCGCCGATCCCGAGGGGCGAGCAGGCGCTGACCCTCTGGGACGGCATCGTCGCCGCCGCCTCCTTCGACGGCTTCTTCGAGCTCAAGCGCTCGCGGACCCGCGACCCGCAGTTCGACTGAGCCGACCCGCGGTACTCTGGCTCCCGGCCCGGGCACCGCGGGCCCCAGACGGCTCTTCCGGAGGAGTTCTCTCGTGCGCATCCACATCGCCACGGACCACGCAGGGCTGGACTTCAGCCGTCACCTGATCGAGCACCTCGGCGCCGCCGGTCATGACGTGATCGACCACGGCCCCACGTCCTACGACCCGCTGGACGACTACCCGTCCTTCTGCATCAACGCCGCCGCCGCGGTCGTCCGCGATCAGGAGGCGGGGGTCGAGGCTCTCGGCGTCGTCTTCGGCGGCTCGGGCAACGGCGAGCAGATCGCGGCGAACAAGGTCGCGGGCGTGCGCGCGGCGCTCGTGTGGAATCTGAGCACCGCCGTGCTGGCCCGCCAGCACAACGACGCGAACGTCATCTCGATCGGGGCCCGCCAGCACTCCGTCGAGGAGGCCACCGGCTTCATCGACGCGTTCGTCGCCGAGCCCTTCACCTTCGAGGAGCGGCACGTGCGCCGCATCGCGCAGCTCGCCGAGTACGAGGCCACCGGCGACATCGCCGGCCGGGTCGTCGACTCCGCCGCGAAGGAGCGCTGAGTGCCCGAGGGGCACTCCGTCCACCGGATCGCCCTGCAGTTCGAGCGCGACGTCGTCGGGCACCGCGTCGCGACCAGCAGCCCCCAGGGTCGCTTCACCGAGGGAGCCGCGCTCCTCGACGGGCGCGAGGTCCTCGAGTCCACGGCCGTCGGCAAGCACCTGCTGCTGCGCTTCGAGGGCGACCTGACGCTGCACGTCCACCTCGGCCTCTACGGTGCGTGGGACTTCCTCGGGCACGTCTCGCCGCTGTTCCCGGACGGCAAGGCGGGCAGCAGCATCGGCGCTCCCCGGCGCCGCCGCGCCGTGCGCCTCTCCGAGACGGAGCACGAGACCGACTCCGATCTCGACGAGTTCCCGCCGCCGCCCGTGGGCGCGGTGCGCGTGCGCATCATGACGGAGGAGACGGTCGCCGACCTGCGCGGCCCCACCGCCTGCGAGGTGATGGATCCCGCCCAGGTGGAGGCCCTCCTCGCCCGCCTCGGTCCGGATCCGGCCGACGACGACTCCGACGAGGCGCGCGACCGCTTCGTGAACCGGCTCCGCAGGACGGCGACGCCGGTCGGGCTGGTGCTGATGGACCAGTCCGTGGTCAGTGGCATCGGCAACATCTACCGCGCGGAGCTGCTCTACCGCGCCGGCCTCGACCCGCACACTCCCGGCAAGCAGGTGCCGCTGGAGCTCGCACAGGAGCTGTGGCGGGACTGGGCGGACCTGCTCGAGGACGGCATCCGGACCGGGATGATGATCACGCGCCGCGGCCTGACGAAGACCGAGCGCTCGAAAGCCGTCCGCAGCCGCGCCGAGCGCAACTACGTCTACAAGCGCGAGGGCCTGCCCTGCCGCGTCTGCGGCACGAACGTGCTGCTCGAGGAGATCGGCGCGCGCAAGCTCTACTGGTGCCCGGTGTGCCAGTCGTGAGCGCGGGTGGAGAGCGGTCGGCCCGGTCGCGCACCCGCCGAGCCGTCCGCCCCGCGCTCCGCGAGGCCGCCCGATGACCGGCGGTCTCCTGCTCCGGGGCGCCCGCCTCCTCGGCTCGTCCCGACCCGGTGCCGTGCTCCTGCGCGACGGCCGCGTGGAAGCGGTCGGACCGGACGCCGCCGCCGCCCCGGGCGACGAGGTGCGCGACCTCGACGGGCGCTGGGTGCTCCCCGGCCTCTGGGACGAGCACGTCCACTTCTCCCAGTGGGCGATGACGGCCCCGCGCCTGGACGTCTCGTCAGCCGACTCGGCCCGCGGAACGGCGGACGCGGTCCGACGTCGCCTGGCGGAGGAGCCCGGTACCGGCACGCTGATCGGCTTCGGCTTCCGCGACGGCCTCTGGCCGGAGCCGCCGACGACCGCGCTCCTGGACGAGGTCTCTCCGGAGCGGCCCGTCGTGCTGATCAGCGGCGACCTGCACTGCGCCTGGCTGAACTCCGCCGCGTACCGGCGCTACGCCGTCGCTCCCGAGCCCGAGCTGCTGCGCGAGGACGCCTGCTTCGAGCTCGTCACCGCACTCGGCGCCCTCGGCGACGACGAGCTCGACGCACTCGCCGACGCGGCGGCGCGGCGGGCTGCGGCTCGCGGGGTGGTCGGCGTCGTCGACCTCGAGATGCGCTGGAATGTGGGGGACTGGCCCCGTCGCGTCGCTGGCGGAGCACGCTCCCTCCGCGTCGACACCGGCGTCTACCGCGACCACCTCGACCGCGCCCTCGCGGAGGGACTGCGCACTGGCGACGAACTCGACGGCGGTGACGGCCTGCTGCGGATGGGCCCGCTCAAGGTCCTGATCGACGGCTCCCTCAACACGAGGACCGCCTACTGCGCCCACCCCTACGCCGACCACGACGGCAACGGCGTCCTCACCGTGGAGCCCGCCGAGCTGGACGAGCTGCTCGCCCGCGCGGCCGCCGGGGGCATCCGCTCCACCGTGCACGCGATCGGAGACGCCGCGGCGACGCTGGCTCTGGACGCGCTCGGCCGGGTCGGCGGGGGCCGGATCGAGCACGCTCAGCTGCTCGCGGAGACCGACCTTCCGCGGTTCGCCGCGCTCGGCGTGGAGGCCGGAGTGCAGCCCGCGCACGCGCTCGACGACCGCGAGGTGGCGGAGCGGTACTGGCCGGGACGCACCGGCCGGGCGTTCCCGCTGCGCTCGCTGCTCGACTCCGGGGCCCACGTGGTGCTCGGCTCGGACGCTCCGGTCGCTCCGCTCGACCCGTGGGTCGCGATCTCGGCCGCGGTCGCGCGGGCGCTGCCCGGCGACGAGCCCTGGCATCCGGAGCAGCGGGTGAGCGTCGAGGAGGCGATCGTCGCCTCGACCCGGGTGCGCCGGCTCACGCCCGCGGCCGGCGATCCCGCCGATCTGGTGGTGGTCGACCGCGATCCGCTCGCCGCCGACGCGGGAGCCCTCCGATCCATGCCGGTCGCCGCGACCCTCCTGGCGGGCCGCTTCACGCACGGCGGCTGACCCGCGCCCGTCGCGACACCGGCTGCTCCGGATCGCGCGAACGGGCCCGGGAACGACGACGGCCCGCGGGATCCGAGGATCCGCGGGCCCGTCGAGGCGTGGTGCTCAGCTCTCGCTGACGTGGGCGAAGAGGAACCAGCGGTCCTTCTCGAGGCCGCGGCCGATCTCGATCGCGACGTCCTGGCTGCTCGCGTCGATCTCGGCGAGCTCGGCGATCGCCGTGTTGACGGTCGCGATGGCGACGTCCATCTGGCGGATGATCTCGACGATCGCGTTCTCGGAGCGCTGGAAGCCGGGGGTGAGGGGTTCGGACTGCGTCGCCGAGGCGACGGTCTGGATGCGGGCGTCGACCGGGAGGCCGAGGGCGACGACGCGCTCCGCGGCGAGGTCGGCCCACTCGATGGCGCGGCCGACGATCGCGTCGAGCAGCTCGTGGACGCCGATGAAGTTGGCGCCGCGGACGTGCCAGTGCGCCTGCTTGCCGTTGACGGCGAGCGCGGTCATCTCGACGACGACGGGGCTGAGGAACTGGGCGACTCCGGATGCGACATCCGGGTTCGACGAGGTGAGCGACGTGACGGACGTGGTGGACATCGTCTGGTCCTTTCGAGAGGGGGTGACTGATCGTCAACAGTACGCAGATCCCCCGGCGCCGCAAGGAAGCGCAGGCTCGGCTCAGTCCGGTGAAGGACAGGCTCACCTCTGTCGCGGAGGGGCGTCACGGGGGCTTCCCCCCGGGTGCCCGGAGCCGTGCCGCCGGTACGCTCGACCGGGTCGCGGCGGCGGCGGGAGCGGACAGGAGGCGCGGATGAGCGGAGCATCGACGGCCCTCGGCGAGGCCTCGCGCGCCTACCTCCGGCTCTGGCGCGGACTGCCCCGGGAGGTGCTCGCGCTGGTGGCCGCGATCCCGGTCGCGCTCCTCGGCGCCTTCTGCGCCGGCGTCGCGCTGGCCGTCGCGCTCGGGCTCGTCGGAGTCCTGATCGGCCTGGTGTTCCTGCCTGCCGCCCTCTACACGGCGCGCTTCTTCTCGCGGGCCGCCGTCGGCCTCGACGTGCTGGCCGGACGGCCCGCCGTCCCCCGGCCGCAGTGGCGGCGACCGCCCTCCGCCGTCACTCCCTCGACCTTCGCCCTCTACGGTCCGGTGATCGACGGGCACTACTGGCTCGCTCTCCTGCACACGCTCGTCGTGGCTCCGGTGCTCGCGCTGCTGTCCGGACTGCTCCTCGCGCTGTGGACCTGGGCGGGCCCGGGCACGGTGGCCGCCGCGCTCACGGGGGCCCCCGGTCCGGCCCGCCTGCTGGCCGAGAGCGGAGCCGCTCTGCTGGGCGCCCCGCAGCCTCCGGCGGGACTGGTCGCCGCGGCGACGGTCGCCACGACCGTCCTCTTCGTCTCGACCCTGCCGTTCGCCACCCGCGGCCTCTCCCTCCTGCACTGGCTGGTCGACCGTCTCCTGCTCGGCCCGTGGGAGTCGGAGGCGCTCCAGCGCGAGGTCGCCGAGCTGAGCGCTTCCCGCGGCGCAGCCGTCGCCGCCGAGGACCGCGCGCTGCGCCGGCTCGAGCGCGACATCCACGACGGCCCGCAGCAGCGCCTGATCCGGGTGCAGATGGACCTGGCCTCGGCCCGCAACCGACTCGCCGCCGACCCGGAGTCCGCCGCCCGCCTGGTCGACGAGGCTCGCGAGCACGTGCGCGCCGCGCTCGACGAGCTGCGCGCCCTCTCCCGCGGAGTGGCGCCGCCGATCCTGCAGGACCGGGGCTTCGAGGCGGCGGTGCACTCGCTCGCCGAGCTCAGCCCGGTGCCGGTCGAGGTCCTCACCGAGCACCCCGTGGCGGACGTGCCGCCCGAGGTCGAGCGCAGCGTCTACTTCGTCGTCGCCGAGCTGCTCGCCAACGCCTCCAAGCACTCCGGCGCCCGATCAGTGCGGGTGCACCTCGACACCCGCGACTCCGGCACTCCGGGGGAGCGCTGGCTCGACGCCTGGGTGGTGGACGACGGAGTCGGCGGGGCGTCGCCGGTCGCCGGTCACGGCCTCGAGGGGGTCGGCGGGCGCGTCCGGGGCCTGCGCGGGATCCTGAGCGTGGAGTCGCCGGTCGGCGGGCCGACCGCGGTCGGGGTGCACGTCCCCTACCGCCCGGCCGTCCTATCCTGAGGGCGTGCTCGTGATCCGCGTCGCCATCGCCGAGGACTCGGTCCTCCTGCGCGAGGGCCTGGTCCGCCTCTTCGAGGACGCGGGGTTCGCCTCTGTCGGCGCCTTCGGAGACGCGGACGCCCTGCTCGCCGATCTGGCGCGGGACCCGGCCGGGGTCGACGTCGCCGTGCTCGACGTCCGGATGCCGCCGACCTTCCGCGACGAGGGCGTCCGCGCGGCGCTGGAGATCCGCCGGCGCTACCCGCAGGTGTCGGTCCTGCTGCTCAGCCAGTACGTCGAGGTCACCTACGCGCAGGAGCTGCTCGGCTCCGGCGACGGCGGACTCGGCTACCTCTTGAAGGACCGGGTCGCCTCCGTGGAGGAGCTGCGCGACGCCGTCGAGCGCGTCGCAGCGGGCGGAACCGTCCTCGACCCGCAGGTCGTCGCCTCGCTCCTGCAGCGCAACCGCGACCCGCTCGCCTCGCTGACCCCGCGGGAGCGGGAGGTGCTGGAGCAGATGGCCCAGGGGCGCACGAACGCGGGCATCGCCTCCGCTCTCTTCGTCGGCGTGGGCGCCGTGGAGAAGAACGTGACCGCGATCTTCCAGAAGCTCGGGCTCGAGGACTCGGGCTCCGACCACCGGCGGGTGCTGGCGGTCCTCGCCTTCCTGCGCGCCGGGCGCTGACCACCGGAGAAGAGGAGAACCCGATGCCGTCGAGTCCTGCGGAGGGCGCCCGCGTCCTCGCCCTGACCGGGGGACGCGCCCCGGAGATCGCCGACACCGCGTGGGTCGCTCCGGGCGCCACCGTGATCGGCTCCGTGCGCCTGGGGGAGCGGGCGAGCGTCTGGTACGGAGCCGTCCTGCGCGCCGAGCACGCGCGGATCGAGCTCGGCGCCGGCAGCAACCTCCAGGACGGCGTCGTCGTCCACGTCGACGCCGACTACGACGCGGTCATCGGCGCCGGAGTCTCGGTCGGGCACAACGCCGTGCTGCACGGCTGCACCCTCGAGGACGACGTGCTGGTCGGCATGAGCGCGACCGTCCTGAACGGGGCCGTCGTCGGCACCGGCTCGCTGATCGCCGCGGGCGCCGTCGTCCTCGAGGGGACGGTCGTCCCGCCGGGCTCGCTGGTGGCGGGCGTCCCCGGGAGGGTCCGGCGGGAGCTGACGGAGGAGGAGCGCGAGGGCATCCGCCGGAACGCCGCCTCGTACCTCGCCCTGACGGAGGAGCACCGCGGCGCGGTCGGCTGAGCACGCCCGGAACGCCTCGGAACGACGAAGAGCCCCGGACATCCGGGGCTCTTCGAGAGGAGAGGGGCTGACGAGAATCGAACTCGCATCATCTGTTTGGAAGACAGAGGCTTTACCACTAAGCTACAGCCCCGGATCGGCGGCCGGACGACCGCGAACCGGTGCGATCGGGTCTCTCGACCGGGCACCAGGACAGCGTAGTACATCGCGCGAGCACCGTGGACACCCCGGTCGTCCTCCGCCGCGCGGTTCCGGTCGCCGCTGCCGCGGTGCAGTACACTTGCGAAGGCCATTTCGGCGTGTCGCGTAAGCGCACGTGCGGGGACGGCTCGACGAGAGTCTCACGCACGGTGCCCAGGCCCGCGCATCCGGGGCGTAGCTCAGCTTGGCTAGAGCGCCCGCTTTGGGAGCGGGAGGTCGCAGGTTCGAATCCTGTCGCCCCGACCACGAGTACTCATCGTGACGACATCGACCCGTGACGACCGTCATCCGGCGCCGACACCAACCAGCACAGGAGATCCCCTCACGTGAAGACCACGGTAGAACAGCTGAGCCCGACCCGCGTGAAGCTCGCGATTTCGGTCACCCCGGACGAGCTCGGCCCCAGCATCACGCACGCCTACGGCCACATCGCCGAGCAGATCAACGTCCCCGGCTTCCGCAAGGGCAAGGTCCCGCCCGCCATCGTCGACCAGCGCGTCGGCAAGGCCGCGGTGCTCGAGCACGCGGTCAACGAGGGCCTCGACGGCTTCTACCGCGAGGCCGTCCGCGAGACCGAGGTCCGCCCCCTGGGCCGCCCGCAGGCCGACATCGTCGCCTGGCCGAGCGACAAGGACTTCACCGGCGACCTCGAGCTCGCCATCGAGGTCGACGTGCGCCCCGAGATCACCGTCCCGGACTACGACGGCATCGAGCTCACCGTCGAGGCGGCCGAGGTCACCGACGCCGACGTCGACGCCGAGCTGGACAAGCTCCGCAGCCGCTTCGGCACCCTGGTCACCGTGGACCGCCCGGCGAAGACCGGCGACTTCGCGCAGATCGACCTGGTCGCCTCCATCGACGGCGTCGAGGTCGACACCGCCAACGCCATCTCCTACGAGCTCGGCTCGGGCGAGCTGATCGAGGGCATCGACGAGGCGCTCGACTCGCTCACCGCGGGCGAGAGCACCACGTTCACCGCTCCGCTGCTCGGCGGCGACCACGCCGGCGAGCAGGCCGAGATCGCCGTCGCGCTCACCGCCGTCAAGGAGCGCGAGCTCCCCGAGGCCGACGACGACTTCGCGCAGATCGCCAGCGAGTTCGACACCATCGCCGAGCTGCGCGAGTCGCTCAAGGAGCAGGCCGCTCAGCAGAAGACCTTCGGCCAGGGCGGCGAGGCCCGCGAGAAGCTCGTCGAGGCGCTGCTCGCCCTCGTCGAGGTCCCCGTGCCCGCCGGTCTCGTCGAGGACGAGGTGCACCGCCACCTCGAGGGCGAGAACCGCCTCGAGGACGACGAGCACCGCGCCGAGGTCAAGGAGGCCAGCGAGAAGACCTTCAAGACGCAGATCCTCCTCGACCACGTCGTCGAGCAGGAGAAGGTCCAGGTCAGCCAGGACGAGCTCACGCAGTACCTCATCCAGGGTGCGGCGCAGTACGGCATGGAGCCGAACGAGTTCATCAAGATCCTGTCCGAGAACAACCAGATCGGCCAGATGGTCGGCGAGGTCGCCCGCAACAAGGCGCTCGCGATCGTCCTCGGCAAGGCGAAGGTCACCGACACCGAGGGCAACGCCGTCGACCTGACCGCGTTCACCGCGGTCCCCGGTGACGACGAGGCCGTCGAGGCCTCCGACGAGGCCGTCGCCTCGGACGAGACCGAGGTCGCGGAGGAGGCTCAGGCCGCCGCCGACGCCGAGGTCCCCGCCGAGCCCGTCGCCGAGGAGCCCGCCGCCGAGGAGGAGCCCGCCCCGGCCCCCAAGAAGAAGCGCGCGCCGGCCAAGAAGAAGGCCGCCGCTCCCGCCGAGGAGACCCCGGCCGCGGAGTAGTCGCCGCGAGCACGTCAGGAGCCGCCCCCCGATCCGTCGGAGGGCGGCTCCTCTCGTTGGGGGGGCTCCGGTCCGCCCCGGGCGAACACGGGCGACTCCCGCTCCGCCCCGGGCGAACACGGCCGGATCGGCCTGGCGGCGTCCGATAGATTCGCCTCCGAAGCGACAACTGAAACGGAGCAATACATGGCCGACATGGTTATGCCCAACAGTGTTTTCGACCGCCTGCTCAAGGACCGGATCATCTGGCTCGGTTCCGAGGTGCGCGACGAGAACGCGAACGAGATCGCCGCGAAGCTCCTGCTCCTGGCAGCCGAGGACTCCGAGCGGGACATCTACCTCTACATCAACTCGCCCGGCGGCTCCATCACCGCGGGCATGGCGATCTACGACACGATGCAGTTCGTCCCGAACGACATCGTGACCGTGGGCATCGGGATGGCGGCCTCCATGGGCCAGCTGCTCCTCACCGCCGGAACCCAGGGCAAGCGCTACATCACCCCGAACGCGCGGGTGCTCCTCCACCAGCCGCACGGCGGCTTCGGCGGCACGGCCTCCGACATCCAGACCCAGGCGCAGCTCATCCTCGACATGAAGAAGCGCCTCGCCGAGATCACCGCCAAGGCGACCGGCAAGACCGTCGAGCAGGTCAACGAGGACGGTGACCGCGACCGCTGGTTCAGCGCCGAGGAGGCCCTCGCCTACGGCTTCGTGGACCACATCCGCTCGTCGGCGACCGACGTGGCCGGCGGTGGCGGAACCGCCATCGACGAGTAGTCCAGCGAACGCGCCGAGAGATCAGGAACAGACAATGACCACACCCACCTTCGGCGGAACGGCGTTCGGCTCCGGAGCCGCACCGTCCTCGCGCTACATCCTCCCCACGTTCGAGGAGCGCACGGCCTACGGCTACAAGCGCCAGGACCCGTACGCCAAGCTCTTCGAGGACCGCATCATCTTCCTCGGAGTCCAGGTCGACGACGCCTCCGCGGACGACATCATGGCCCAGCTCCTCGTGCTCGAGAGCCAGGACCCGGACCGCGACATCGTCATGTACATCAACTCGCCCGGTGGCTCCTTCACCGCGATGACGGCGATCTACGACACGATGCAGTACATCCGCCCGCACATCCAGACGGTCGTGCTCGGCCAGGCCGCCTCGGCCGCCGCCGTGCTCACCGCCGCGGGAACGCCCGGCAAGCGCCTCGCGCTGCCGAACGCGCGCATCCTCATCCACCAGCCCGCCGTGCAGCAGGGCGGGGGCCAGGCCTCGGACATCGAGATCCAGGCCGCCGAGATCATGCGCATGCGCGAGTGGCTCGAGGAGACGCTGTCGCACCACTCGAACCGCTCGATCGAGCAGGTCAAGAAGGACATCGACCGCGACAAGATCCTCGGCGCGAGCGACGCGCTCGAGTACGGGCTGATCGACCAGGTGCTCACCAGCCGCAAGAGCCTCCCGGCTCTCACGGCGTAGGGCGTCCAGGAGGGGCCGGGTGGCGGAGCGATCCGCCGCCCGGCCCCTCTCTGCGTCCTCCGTCGCCGTAGCAAAGCGCCACACGAGGCGCAAGGCACGGCGAATCCGGCCCGCCTGCCGAGCCCTCGCGGCTCAGCGGCTAGGCTCGGAGCAGTGTCAGGGGGCTCGTCCCGCTCGCACCGGCCGGAGCTCCGGGCTCCGTTGCACGACCGACCGACGCACGACAGACGCACGACAAGGAAGTGGGGCATCCCCGTGGCACGTATTGGCGAAAGCGCCGACCTGCTGAAGTGCTCCTTCTGCGGCAAGAGCCAGAAGCAGGTCCAGCAGCTCATCGCGGGACCGGGCGTCTACATCTGCGACGAGTGCGTCGAGCTCTGCAACGAGATCATCGAGGAGCGCCTCTCCGAGTCGAGCGAGGAGACGAGCCACGAGTTCGACCTCCCGAAGCCGAAGGAGATCTTCGGCTTCCTCGAGGAGTACGTGATCGGGCAGGAGCAGGCCAAGAAGGCCCTCGCCGTCGCCGTGTACAACCACTACAAGCGCGTGCGGGCCCGCAACACCATCACCGCCGCCGACGCGATCCACGACGAGGTCGAGATCGCCAAGAGCAACATCCTGCTCATCGGCCCCACGGGCTGCGGGAAGACCTACCTCGCCCAGACCCTCGCGAAGCGCCTCAACGTGCCCTTCGCCGTCGCGGACGCCACGGCCCTCACCGAGGCGGGCTACGTCGGCGAGGACGTCGAGAACATCCTCCTCAAGCTCATCCAGGCCGCCGACTACGACGTCAAGCGTGCCGAGACGGGCATCATCTACATCGACGAGGTCGACAAGATCGCGCGGAAGGCCGAGAACCCCTCGATCACGCGCGACGTCTCGGGCGAGGGAGTGCAGCAGGCGCTGCTCAAGATCCTCGAGGGCACCGTCGCCTCCGTGCCTCCGCAGGGCGGGCGGAAGCACCCGCACCAGGAGTTCATCCAGATCGACACGACGAACGTCCTCTTCATCGTCGCCGGCGCCTTCGCCGGACTCGAGGACATCATCTCGTCGCGGGCGGGCAAGCGCGGCATCGGCTTCGGCGCCCCGCTGCACAACAAGGAAGACGAGATCAACATCTTCAGCGAGGTCCTCCCGGAGGACCTGCACAAGTTCGGGCTGATCCCCGAGTTCATCGGGCGCCTCCCCGTCGTCACGACGGTCACGCAGCTCGACCAGGACGCGCTCATGCAGATCCTCACCGAGCCGCGCAACGCGCTCGTGAAGCAGTACCAGCGGATGTTCGAGATCGACGGCGTCGAGCTCGAGTTCGACCGGGGCGCTCTCGAGGCCATCGCGGACCTGGCGGTCCTCCGCCAGACCGGAGCTCGCGGACTGCGCGCCATCCTCGAGGAGGTGCTCGGCCCGATCATGTTCGAGGTGCCCTCCTCGGACGAGGTGGCGCGCGTCGTCGTCACCCGCGCCGCGGTGCTCGACAACGCGGCCCCGACGATCGTGCCCCACGCTCCCCGTCGCCAGGAGAAGAGCGCCTAGTCGCTCCCCGCCCCGCTCTGCCAGTTCACCGCGATTGGCCCGGCGGATCGTCGGGCGAGGCGCTCCCGCTTCCCTAACCTGGCGGAGCGCGCCGACGGCGCGTCCGGTCGCCTCGGTGCCGGTCGATCCTCCGGGAGGCTCCGCCATCGTCCAGCCGCTGCTCGCCGGGATCGTCGCCGCCCTGACCGGCTTCTCGAGCTCGTTCGCGATCGTGCTCGCCGGGGTGGTCGCGGTGGGCGCCACCGACGTGCAGGCCGCGTCGGGCCTCCTCGCCGTCTGCGTGCTGCAGGGGGTCCTCTGCATCGTGCTGAGCATCCGCTACCGCGTGCCGATGACCTTCGCCTGGAGCACGCCGGGCGCCGCCCTGCTGGCCGCGACCGCGACGCTCCCCGGCGGCTTCGACCGCGCGGTCGGGGCGTTCCTGGTCGCCTCCGCTCTGCTGGTGGTCACCGGGCTGTGGCCGGCGCTCGGGAGGCTCGTCGCGCGCATCCCGCGGCCGCTCGCGAACGCCATGCTCGCGGGCATCCTGTTCCCGCTCGTCCTGGCGCCGGTGCGCGCGGCGGTCGAGATCCCCGCGCTCGCGCTGCCGGTGATCCTGCTCTGGCTGCTGCTCCTGCGGCTCCTGCCCCGCTGGGCGGTGCCGGCCGCGATCGCCCTGGCGATCGTGCTGCTGATCGTGACGGACGGCGCGGCACTCGCCGGTGCGCCGCTGCTCCCCGTGCCGCAGTTCGTCGCTCCGGTGTTCGAGATCGGAGCGATGGTCGGGATCGGCCTGCCGCTCTACGTGGTCACCATGGCCGGGCAGAACATCCCGGGCATCGCGGTGCTGACGAGCTTCGGCTTCGCGGCCCACTCGCGTCCCGGGATCGTCTCGACCGGTGCTCTCTCCGGGGTCTCGGCGATCTTCGGCGGCGTGCCGATCAACTACGCCGCGCTCAGCGCCGCGCTGACCGCGGGTCCCGAGGCCTCGCCGCGGCCGGAGCAGCGCTGGGTCGCCTCGGTCTCGGCGGGCGCCTCCTACCTCGTGCTGGGCGTGTTCGCCGGAGCGGCCGCCGCGCTGGTGTCCTCCGCGAGCCCGCTGCTGATCGAGGCGGTCGCCGGTCTGGCGCTGCTGGGGGTGTTCGTGTCGGCGGTGCAGGCCGCTGTGGAGGACGCGCGGCTGCGGCTGCCGGCGGCGGCGACGCTCCTGGTCACCGCCTCCGGCACGACCATCGCGGGGATCGGCTCGGCCTTCTGGGGCCTGGTCGTGGGACTCGTCCTCCTCGCCTGGCTCGTCCCCCGGCGCCGCTAGAGGAGGCCGCGGCGCGCGAGCAGCGGCTCGGTCCGCGCATCCCGCCCGCGGAACGCGCGGTACGCGTCGAGCGGATCGCGGGAGCCGCCGAGCTCGAGCACCCCGCGGCGGAAGCGCTCGCCCGCCGAGCGGTCGAGGCCGCCGTTCTCCTCGAACCACTCGACCGTGTCCGCGTCGAGGATCTCGCTCCAGATGTAGGAGTAGTAGCCCGCGGAGTAGCCGCCGGAGAAGACGTGCGCGAAGTACGTGCTGCGGTAGCGGGGCGGCACGGCGGGAAGGAGGAGGCCCGCGCCGTCGAGCACGTCGCGCTCGAAGGCGGCCGCGTCGCGCGGCTCGACCGGGGCCGGCAGGGAGTGCCAGGCGAGGTCGAGCAGGGCGGACGCCAGGTACTCGCTCGTCGCGAAGCCCTCGCCCCATAGCGCGGACGCCTCGAGGCGCTCGACGGTCCCCGCGGGCAGGGCCTCGCCGGTCTCGACGTGGCGGGCGTACTCGGCGAGGAGCCCGGGGCGGCGCACCCACGTCTCGTTCACCTGGCTCGGGAACTCGACGAAGTCCCGGAACACCGCGGTACCGGCGAAGCGCGGGTACCGCGTGCTCGCGAACAGGCCGTGCAGGGCGTGCCCGAACTCGTGGAAGAGCGTCTCCACCTCGTCGAGGCTGAGAAGGGCGGGCTCACCCGGGCCCGGAGCCGACAGGTTCAGGTTGTTCACGACGACGGCGGAGTCGCCGAGCAGCGAGGTGCGGCTGGACAGGGAGTTCATCCACGCCCCGCCGCGCTTCGAGTCGCGGGTGAAGGGATCGAGCAGGAACAGGCCCAGCGGCGTCCCGTCCTCCTCGTGCACCTCGAACACGCGGACGTGCTCGCTGTAGCCGGCCAGGTCGCTCCGCTCCGAGAAGCGGACGCCGTAGAGACCGGTGGCGGCGGCGAACACGCCGCGGCGGAGCACCCGCTCCAGCTCGAAGAAGGGACGCAGTGCGCTGGAGCCGACGGAGTAGCTCTCCGACCGCACGCGCTCCTCGTAGTAGGCGCGATCCCACGCCTCGATCGTGAAGCGCGGCGCTCCGGCGGCGTCCTGCTCGGCGTCGGCGGAGGCCTGCATCCGCTCGAGCTCGATCCTCGCGTTCCGGGCGGCGGGAGCGGCGAGCTCGCGCAGCAGCGACAGGACGCGCTCCGGCGAGCCCGCGGTCTGGCCCGAGATCACGAACTCGGCATGCGAGGCCGCGCCCAGCAGAGCTGCGCGCTCGGCCCGCAGCGCGACGATCTGCTGCAGGGTCGCGGTGGTGTCGTGCGGCCCGCCTTCCGCACCGCGGCCGACAGAGGCGCGCAGGACGCGCTCGCGGACGCCGCGGTCGCGCAGACGCGCGAGCCAGGGGTGGCCGGAGTAGAGGGGAAGGGTGATCAGCCAGCCGTCGACGCCGCGGTCGGCGGCGGCGCGCGCGGCGGCCGAGACGTCGGACTCGTCGAGCCCGTCGAGGCCGGCGACGTCGTCGAGGAGGACGGCCCGGTCGTTCGACTCGGCGAGCAGATCCTTCTCGAAGCGCGTGGTCAGGGTCGACAGCTGCTCGTTCAGCTCGCCGAGCCGTGCCTTCCCCGCGTCGTCGAGGAGCGCACCGGAGCGCTCGAACCCGGTGATCCTCCGCTCGAGGAGGTAGGCCGTCTCGGCGTCGAGGTCGAGCTCCGTCGACTGCTCGGCGAGAGCGCGGAGCCGGGCGAACAGGCGCGGGTCGAGGCTGATCGCATCGCTGTGGGCCGAGAGCAGCGGAGCGAGCTCGGCCTCCAGAGCGTCGGTGAGCGGAGTGCGGTCGGAGGCGGCGACGGTGAAGAAGACGGCGCTCACCCGGCGCAGCTCGCGGCCCGCCCGCTCGAGGGCGACGAGGGTGTTCTCGACGGTCGGCGGCTCGGAGGCGCCGGCGATCGCGTCGATCTCGGCGCGGTGCCGGCGGAGGGCCTCGAGGAACGCCGGGCGGTAGGCCTCGGGGTCGACGGCGGCGAAGTCGGGGAGCCCGTGGGGGAGTCTGCTCGGCTCGAGCAGGACGGCGACGGGATCGGGAGCGCTCATCCTGCGAGCCTAGAGCGCGAGCGGGGGAGAGGGCTCCGGCTCAGGATCGCAGGACGCGCGCGCTCACCGGGCTCGGCGACCGCGCCGCGAAGGGGCGTCAGCCCCAGTCGTCGTCGTCCTCGCCCTCCACGCGGCCCTGCGGCTGCGTGATGTAGGCAGCGTCCTCGGCGGGACGGTAGGTGATCGTCGTGCCGTCGTCGAGTTCGAGGACGGGCCTGCCCTCGAGCCAGGTGAGCGTCCAGCGCCAGTCGGCGGTCGCCGTGCCGGCCGCGGCGAGCTCGCCCTCGACGTCGCCGATGGCGGTGACGACGATCTCGGGGAGGGTCTGCGGCGGCACCTGGCCGACCGACCAGCGGGTTCCGAGCTGCATGGGAGGGGTCCTCTCGACGGTGGGGAGGGAGGCGGGACGGTTCCCGCCCCCCGGGAGCGGCGCTACGCCTCGGTCTCGAGCTCGATGCCGACCGCGAGGGCGTCGCCCTCGGCGAAGTCGAGCGTCGCGATCCTGCCGACGGCCGCGAGGTCTCCCGCGGCGAGTCGGAGAGACGCGACGAGCTCGGCGGGCGCCGTCACCAGGGCGGAGCGGGCCGGCGTCTTCTGCGAGGCCTTCGCATCGGTCTTCGCGCGTCGGATGGCCGTGAGGACGGAGCTCGCGGCGGCCAGGACGGCGGGGTCGCCGCCCAGGCCCTCGACGGCCGGCCAGGGGCGCAGGTGCACCGAGTCGTCGTGCGACCACGACCAGGTCTCCTCCGTCGCGAACGGCAGGAACGGCGCGAACAGGCGCTGGAGGACGTCGAGCGCCCGGTGCAGGGCGGCCGCGGCGGACGCGCCGTCCTCGCTGTACGCGCGCTCCTTCACCAGCTCCAGGTAGTCGTCGCAGAACGTCCAGAAGAACGCCTCCGTCGTCTCGAGGGCGCGGGCGTGGTCGTAGTTCTCGAGCGCCGTCGTCGCGTCGGCGACCACGGTGTCGAGGGTGGCCAGCATGCTGAGGTCGAGCGGGTCGGTGACCTCGGCGCCCTCGGCGAGAGGGAAGCCGTGGATGAACTTCGCCGCGTTGAGGATCTTGATCGCCAGTCGGCGGCCGATCTTGATCTGCGTCGGGTTCTGCGGGTCGAAGGCCGCGTCGGTGCCCAGGCGCGAGGAGGCGGCCCAGTAGCGGACCGCGTCCGAGCCGTGCTGCTCGAGCATCGCGGCGGGAGTGACCACGTTGCCCTTCGACTTCGACATCTTCTTGCGGTCGGGGTCGACGATGAAGCCGGACACGGTCGCCGTGCTCCACGGGGCGCGGCCGTCCTCGAGCTGCGAGCGCAGGAGGGTCGAGAAGAGCCAGGTGCGGATGATGTCCTGGCCCTGCGGGCGCAGGTCGTAGGGAGCGACCAGCTGCCAGAGCTCGTCGTCGCGCTCCCAGCCGCCCGCGAGCTGCGGGGTCAGCGAGGAGGTCGCCCAAGTGTCCATCACGTCGAGCTCGCCCTGGAAGCCGCCCGCCGCTCCGCGCTGGTCCTCCGAGTAGCCGGGGGCCGGGTCGCTGGAGGGATCCACCGGCAGCGCCGCCTCGTCCGGCACGATCGGGGAGTCGAAGACGGGGTTGCCGTCGCCGTCGAGCGGGTACCACACCGGGATCGGCACGCCGAAGAAGCGCTGGCGCGAGATCAGCCAGTCGCCGGAGAGGCCGTTCACCCAGTTCTCGTAGCGGACGCGCATGAACTCCGGCACGAAGCGCACGTCGCGGCCGAGCTCCAGCAGGCGCTCCTTGAGCACCGCGTCGCGAGCGCCGTTGCCGATGTACCACTGGCGGGTCGACACGATCTCGAGCGGCTTGTCGCCCTTCTCGAAGAACTTGACCTGGTGCGTGATGGGGCGCGGGTCGCCGACCATCTCGCCGGACTCCTTCAGCAGCGCCACGACGGCCTGCTTCGCGGAGAAGACGGTCTTGCCGGCGAGCTGCTCGTAGGCGGCGCGGCCCCCGTCGCCCGTGATCGCGGCGGGCGCCTCCGAGATCAGGCGGCCGTCGAAGCCGATGATCGCGCGGTTGGGCAGGTCGAGTTCGCGCCACCAGACCACGTCCGTGATGTCGCCGAAGGTGCAGATCATCGCGATGCCCGAGCCCTTGTCCTTCTGCGCGAGGTGGTGCGCGAGCACCGGGACCTCGACGTCGAAGAGCGGCGTGCGGACGGTGGTGCCGAACAGCGCCTGGTAGCGCTCGTCGTCGGGGTGCGCGACGAGGGCGACGCAGGCGGGCAGCAGCTCGGGACGGGTCGTCTCGATGAAGACGTCCTCGCCGCCCTCGCGGTGGAAGCCGAGGCGGTGGTAGGCGCCGGGCTGGTCCTTGTCCTCGAGCTCCGCCTGGGCGACGGCGGTCCGGAAGGTGATGTCCCAGAGCGTCGGGGCCTGCGCCTGGTAGGCCTCGCCGCGGGCGAGGTTGCGGAGGAAGGCGCGCTGCGAGGCGGCCTGCGACTCGTCGCCGATGGTCCGGTAGCTCTGCGACCAGTCGACGGACAGGCCGAGGGCCCGCCAGACGTCCTCGAACTGCTTCTCGTCCTCGACGGTGAGGCGCTCGCACAGCTCGACGAAGTTGCGGCGCGAGATCGGCTTCTGGTCGGCGGCCTTGCTGCTCTTGTTGTCGCCGCCCTCGAACGGAGGCGTGAAGCCGGGCTCGTAGGGGAGCGTCGGGTCGCAGCGCACACCGTAGTAGTTCTGCACGCGGCGCTCGGTGGGCAGGCCGTTGTCGTCCCAGCCCATCGGGTAGAAGACGCTCTTGCCGCGCATCCGCTGGAACCGCGCGACGACGTCGGTGTGCGTGTAGGAGAAGACGTGCCCGATGTGCAGCGACCCGGACGCGGTGGGCGGCGGGGTGTCGATCGAGTAGACGTCGGCGCGGGTGAGGCCGGTGCGGTCGAACCGGTAGGTC
>NZ_PSVI01000028.1:12726-49154 GCF_002931415.1 Rathayibacter sp. AY1E8 | reverse complement strand
GTAGTGGTCGCCGTCCCGGTACAGGTCGATCGGCATCCGGCGGGGCCCCTGGCCGGAGCCGAGGAGGGCGGTGGCGAGGCGGTCCAGCTCGCGGACGGGGTCGTAGGTGACAGCCATGAGATCACTCCATTCAGTCGTGCAACGAAGAGTTCCAAGAGTTGAGCCGACCCGGCTCAACGCGATTAAATCAGCACTCGGGGAGGGGGAGTGCCAACGGATCGGCCCCCTTCAGCGTCGACTTCGTTACCCGTTCGTAACAAAGCTGGGCAATCGAGTTCGTAGGGTCGTTTCTGTGTGGAAACCGATCCGGTTCCCAGCGAATGTGAGTAAGGACATCGATTGCCGATCCACCTGTCCCACCGACCACCCGTCCGCGAGCTGGACCGCCTCGCCACCGCCCTCCTCGGCTCCGGCCAGGGGCCCCGCCGGATGCCGATCGACCTGTACCGGGACGGCGACCACTACGTCCTCACCGCCGACCTCCCCGGCATCGACCCCGGGTCCGTCGACGTCGACGTCGACGGGCAGCTCCTCACCATCCGCGCCCAGCGCACCGTCGCGGGCGGCGACGACGTCACCTGGATCACCCGGGAGCGCCAGTCGGCGACCTTCGTCCGCCAGCTGAGCCTCGGCCAGGGCGTCGACACCGAGCGCATCGCCGCGTCCTACGACAACGGCGTGCTCTCGGTGACCATCCCGGTCAGCGAGAAGGCGCGTCCCCGCCGCATCGAGGTCGTCTCGACCGCCCGCCCCGAGCAGGTGCGGATCGGCGAGGCGGCCGCCGAGTAGGACGACGAGCGAGGGCCCGTCCGCGATCGTGCGGGCGGGCCCTCCGCCTGTCCGCACGCCCTACGCTGGCCGGATGCGCGCCTCCTCCTCCGACACCGCTGTCGGCGTCCTGCTCCCCCGCGATCTCCCCGCCTCCGAGGTGCTCGGCTACGCCCGCCGCGCCGAGGAGCTCGGCTTCGACGAGCTCTGGGTGGTCGAGGACCTCGGCTTCCGCGGCGGCATCGCCCAGGCCGGCGCGGTGCTCGCCGCCACCGAGCGGATCGTCGTCGGCATCGGCATCCTGCCCGCCGCCGTCCGCACGGCGGCCTTCACCGCGATGGAGCTCGGCACTCTCGCCGAGCTGTTCCCCGGCCGCGTCCACGCCGGCATCGGGCACGGGATGCCGCACTGGATGCGCGGCCTCGGCGTCTGGCCGCGCAGCCCGCTCACCCTGCTCGAGGAGCAGTTCGACGCGATCCGCTCGCTGCTCTCCGGCGAGCGCACCGACCGCTCCGGCCGCTACGTGCACGTGGACGACCTCGTCCTGGAGTCGCCGCCCGCCGTCGTGCCGCCGCTGCTGGCCGGCGTCCGCGGACCGAAGTCGCTGGCGCTCGCGGGCCGGATCGCCGACGGGGTCGTCCTGGCCGAGCCCGTCACTCCGGAGTACCTCGCGGCGGCCCGCGGCCACCTGGGCGGCACCGGACGGATCGTCGCCTACAACGTGGCCGCCGTGGACGACGATGCGGCCGCCGCGCGCGACGCGGTCCGGCCGGGACTCGAGTGGATCGGCGAGCCGGACTGGGCGCCGCACATCGAGCCGCTCCCCTTCGCCGAGGACTTCGCCCGCCTGCGGGCCGAGAGCGCCGACCGCGCCGCCTTCGTCCGCGACCTGCCCGACGCCTGGGTCGACCAGCTGGCCGTCGTGGGCACTCCCGAGGACGCTCGTCGCCGCATCGGCCTGCTGCACGAGGCCGGTGCGTCGAGCGTCGTGCTGATGCCGTCGGGGCCCGATCCGCTCCACGCGATGGAGGAGCTCGCCCGGGCGCTCTGAGGCGCTCGGCCCGGGCGCGTCCCACCGGGCCCGGAGACGCCTCCGGCCCGCAGGATCCGAGGATCGTGCGGGCCGGACGCGTCTGCTGAAGCCGGTGATCAGGCCGACATGCGGGCCTTCAGGTTCTCATCGAGGGTCGCGAGGAACTCCTCGGTCGTCTGCCAGCCCTGCTCGGGGCCGACGAGCAGGGCGAGGTCCTTCGTCATCTTCCCGGACTCGACCGTCTTGATGACCACGTCCTCCAGGGTGAGCGAGAAGTCGATGAGCTCCTGGTTGCCGTCGAGCTTGCCGCGGTGCGCGAGACCGCGCGTCCAGGCGTAGATCGAGGCGATCGGGTTCGTCGAGGTGGGCTTGCCGGCCTGGTGCTGGCGGTAGTGGCGCGTGACGGTGCCGTGCGCCGCCTCCGCCTCGACGACGCTGCCGTCGGGCGTGGAGAGCACGGAGGTCATCAGGCCCAGCGAGCCGAAGCCCTGCGCGACGGTGTCGGACTGGACGTCGCCGTCGTAGTTCTTGCAGGCCCAGACGTAGCCGCCCTCCCACTTCATGGCCGAGGCGACCATGTCGTCGATGAGGCGGTGCTCGTAGGTGAGGCCCGCGGCGTCGAAGCGCTCCTTGAACTCGGTCTCGAAGATCTCCTCGAAGATGTCCTTGAAGCGGCCGTCGTAGGCCTTGAGGATCGTGTTCTTGGTGGAGAGGTAGACCGGGTAGTTGCGCGAGAGGCCGTAGTTCAGCGACGAGCGGGCGAAGTCGCGGATCGACGCGTCCTGGTTGTACTGGACCTGCGCGATGCCGTCGTCCGGGGCCTTGTAGACCTCGAACCTCATCGGCTCGGAGCCGTCCTCGGGCGTGAACTCGACGGTCAGCGTGCCCTTGCCCTTGAAGACGAAGTCGGTGGCGCGGTACTGGTCGCCGAACGCGTGGCGGCCGATGATGATCGGCTTGTTCCAGCCGGGGACCAGGCGCGGGATGTTCGAGATGATGATCGGCTCGCGGAAGATCACGCCGCCGAGGATGTTGCGGATCGTGCCGTTGGGCGACTTCCACATCTTCTTGAGGCCGAACTCCTCGACGCGGGCCTCGTCGGGGGTGATGGTCGCGCACTTCACGCCGACGCCGTGCTTCTGGATGGCGTGCGCCGCGTCGATCGTGACCTGGTCGTCCGTCTCGTCGCGGTACTCGATGCCGAGGTCGTAGTACTCGAGGTTCACGTCGAGGTACGGGTGGATGAGGGTGTCCTTGATCTTCTGCCAGATGATGCGCGTCATCTCGTCGCCGTCGAGCTCGACGACCGTTCCCTCAACCTTGATCTTGGACATTGCTCTCCCATGGTGTCGATGACCCCGCACCTGTGCGGGACGGGCGGCTCTGCACCGCTCCGGATGGCCTCCGCCAGCCTACCCGAGGCCCGAACTGTCTCGATGTCGAGACAGTTCTCGATCGTCCGCGCCGGGGCCGGCGCACGTCGCCCGACAGGAGGATGCCCGCCGTCCTGCGCCGCCGGTACAGTGACGGCATGAGTGACCTCCGCCTGGAAGAGCTGTCCGCCTCGAACATCTCCGCCGTGAACGGTCTGAGCCTCAAACCCGGCCAGGAGCAGTTCATCGCGCCGGTCTCCTACTCCGCCGCCGCCGCGGTGATCGACCCGGGCGCCTCCTGGCAGCGGGCCGTGATGGACGGCGACGAGCTGGTCGGCTTCATCCACGCGCACTTCGACCCGGAGGCGGCGGAGGAGTTCCGCAGCTGCATCTGGCGCATCAACATCGACGCGGCGAAGCAGGGCCGCGGCGTGGGCACCTTCGCCGTCCGCGCCACCGCCGACGAGGCCCGCGCCCGCGGCTTCGACACCCTCACGGTGATCTGGGAGTCCGGCGAGGACGGCCCGGAGCAGTTCTTCCGCTGGATCGGCTTCGAGGTCGTCGGCGAGACGCAGTACGGCGAGAACATCGGGGCGCTGACGCTCTGAGCGCGGCGCCGGAGGCAGCGGAGCCGGCCGACTTCGTCTCCGCCGTCCTCGAGGTGGTCGCCTCGATCCCGCCCGGACGCGTGATGGCCTACGGCGAGATCGCCGCGGTCCTCGGCACTCGTGCGGCACGCGCGGTCGGCACGGTGATGGCCCGCTACGGCTCCGACACCGCCTGGTGGCGCGTCGTCCGCGCGGGAGGAGCGCCCCCGGTCGGCCACGAGGAGCGCGCCCGCCGGGAGTACGAGCGCGAGGGCACGCCCCTCGTCGTCACGCCGGGCGGCTGGCGCGTCGACGTGCGCAGCGCCCGCTGGCGCCCCTGAGCCGGGAGCGGCTCCGGGACGTGAGTCGCGAGCAGCAGCCGATCAGACGAGCGAGCCCCGCCAGGCCGCGTGCAGGGTGGCGAAGCGGCCCTCGCCGGCGATGAGCGCCTCCGGGGTGCCGTCCTCGACGATGCGGCCGTGCTCCATCACCAGCACCCGGTCGGCGATCGCGACCGTCGAGAGGCGGTGCGCGATGATGACCGCCGTGCGGTCCGCCAGCAGCGTCTGCAGGCCCTGCTGCACCAGGCGCTCGCTCGGGATGTCGAGGGAGGAGGTCGCCTCGTCCAGGATCAGCACCGCCGGGTCGGCCAGGAACGCGCGGGCGAACGAGATCAGCTGGCGCTGACCGGCCGAGACGCGGCCGCCGCGCTTGTTCACGTCGGTGTCGTAGCCGTCCGGAAGCGCCTGGATGAACTCGTGCGCGCCGACCGCCTGCGCGGCCCGGACGATCTCGTCGTAGGACGCGGTCGGCCGCCCGATCGCGATGTTGTCGGCGACGGATCCGGAGAAGAGGTACGCCTCCTGGGTGACCATCACGATCGCGCGCCGCAGGTCCTTCGGGTGCAGCTGCCGCAGGTCCACGCCGTCGAGGGTCACCACGCCGTCGCTCGGGTCGTAGAAGCGCGAGATCAGCTTGGCGAGCGTCGTCTTGCCGGCGCCCGTGGACCCGACGAGGGCGATGGTCTGCCCGGCGGGGATGTCGAGGTCGAAGCGCGGCAGCACCTCGCGGTCGGCGGTGTAGGCGAAGCGGACGCCCTCGAAGCCGAGGCGGCCCCGCGCCTGGCGCAGGTCGACCGGGCGGGCCGGATCCGGGACGCTCGGCTTCTCGGCCAGCACGCCCGAGATCTTCTCGAGCGCGGCGGCCGCCGACTGGTAGGAGTTGTAGAACATCGCCATCTCCTGCACCGGGTCGAAGAAGCGCCGGGTGTAGAGCAGGACCGCCAGCAGCGCGCCGATCTCGAGCCCGCCGTCGAGCACGCGGACGCCGCCGATGAACAGCACCACGGCGACGGTGACGTTGCCGATCAGCACGAGCCCGGGGTCGAAGGTGCCGAACACCCCGAAGACGCGCTTGTAGGCGAGCCGGTACTGCTCGACGACCCCGCCGAACACGGACTCGTTGCGCTTCTGCGTGCGGAAGGTCTGCACGGCGCGGATGCCGGTCATCGACTCCACGAACTGCACGATGAGCCGCGACGAGGCGACGCGAGTGCCGCGGAACAGCGCCTGCGACCGTTTCTGGAACCAGCGGGTGAGCAGCGCGAGCGGCACCAGGGCGCAGGCGAGCACGATGCCGCTCACGCCGTCCAGGGAGACCAGGGCGATCGCGACGAAGCCCATGTAGAGCGCACCCTGCACCAGCTGGTTGATGCCGGAGTCGAGCAGCTCGCGGATGGAGTCGAGGTCGCTGGTCTGGCGCGAGATGATCCGGCCGGAGGTGTAGTTCTCGTGGAACTCCAGGCTCAGCTTCTGGGTGTGCAGGAAGACCCGCTTGCGCAGGTCGATCAGGATCGCCTGGCTCACCCGCGCGGAGAGCACGGTGTACCAGGCGACCAGGAGCGCGCCGACGAGTCCGGTGAGGATGTAGGCGCCGACCGTGACCGCCAGCGGGACCGCGTTCCCCGCGAGGACCGCGGGCAGGCCGTTGTCGATGCCCGCCGCGATCAGCGCCGGTCCCGCGACCTGGGCAGCGGTCGCGACGACGACCACGACCGCGGTGAGCACCAGCCGCAGCCGGAGCGGCCGCAGCAGGGAGCCGAGCAGCCGCAGCGAGCGCCGGCGCAGGGCCGCCGACTCCGCTCTGCTGAGGTCGTCGCGCTCCTCGGAGGAACCGAGCGTGCTCATGATCGCGTCTCCTGGTGGGTCGTCGTGGGGCGGGAGCCGATGCGCTCGGTTCCGGCGGGCCGGGTCAGCTCGTCCTCCTCGAGGCTCGAGATGACGAAGCGGTAGTGCGGGCTGCTCGCGAGCAGCTCGCTGTGGGTGCCGACCGCGGTGATGCGGCCCTCCTCCATCAGTGCCACGCGATCGGCGAGCGCCACCGTCGAGGGGCGGTGGGCGACGATGATCGCCGTGGTGTCGCCGAGCACGCGGCGCAGCCCTGCCTCGACGCGCGCCTCCGTGTCGACGTCGAGCGCCGAGAGCGGGTCGTCGAGGACGAGCACCGCCGGACGAGCGGCCACCGCGCGGGCGAGGGCCAGGCGCTGGCGCTGGCCGCCGGAGAGGCTCATCCCCTCCTCGCCCACCTTGGTGTCCAGGCCCTCGGGAAGGCGGTGGACGAAGTCGGCCTGCGCGATCTCGAGGGCCTCGAGCAGCTCCTCCTCGGTCGCGTCGGGTCGGCCGAGGAGGACGTTCTCGCGCACGCTGGTGGAGAAGAGCGTCGCGTCCTCGAACGCCATGCCGATGTGCGTGCGCAGCTCGTCGCGGCGGAGCCGGCGGATGTCGACGCCGTCGAGCTCGATGGCTCCGCCGGTCACGTCGTAGAGGCGCGGGAGCAGCGCGGTGAGCGTCGTCTTCCCGGAGCCGGTGATGCCGACCAGCGCCATCGTCTCGCCCGGCTCGACCTCGAGGTCGACGCCGTCGAGGAGGTCGCGGTAGCGCTCGGGGGCGTCCTGGTACCGGAAGTGGACGTCGCGGAAGCGCACCCGGCCGCGCGGCTCGAGGATCGTCTCGGGGTCCTCCGGGTCGGTGATGGTGTTCCGGCTGTCCATCACCTCGAAGTAGCGGTCGACCGCCGTGCGGGTGTCGAAGGTCATCGAGAGGAGGAAGCCGATCGACTCGACCGGCCAGCGCAGCACGGTCGCGGTGGCGAAGAAGGCGAACAGCTCGCCGACGCTCAGCTGACCGGCCGCGGCGAGCCAGACCCCGCCGAGCAGGCAGAGCGCGAACGCGATGTCCGGCACCAGCAGGAGGACGAGCCAGATCCCGGCGATGGCACGGGCTTTGTCGATCTCGGTGCCGCGGAGCTTCTCGGCCTGGCCGGCGAAGTTCTCCAGCGCGTGCTGGTGGCGGCCGAAGGCCTTCAGGACGCGGATGCCGTGCACCGACTGCTCGACGGTCGTGGCGAGGTCGCCCGCCTGGTCCTGGCTGCGGCGCGCGATGCTCGAGTAGCGCTTCTCGAACGCGAACCCGTAGATCCAGACCGGGATCGAGCACACGACGAAGAGCACGCCGAGGATCGGGTTCCAGTAGACGAGGACGCCGAAGCCGACGACGATCGTCAGCGCGTTGACCACGAGCAGGACGAAGCCGAAGGCGATCCAGCGGCGGATGAGGCTGAGGTCGCTCATCGCCCGCGACAGGAGCTGCCCGCTCTGCCAGCGGTCGTGGAACGAGACGGGGAGGTCCTGCAGGCGGCTGTAGAGCGCCGAGCGCATGCGCGCCTCGATCCGCGTGCTGGGGGTGAGGACCATCCGGCGGCGCAGCGCGATGGCACCGGCCTCGACGACGCCGAGCACGAGGATGACGGCGACCGGGCCGATCAGCGGCCCGAGGTCGCCGGAGCCAGCGGAGGCCGCTCCGTCCCCCAGCGGCCCGTCGACGAGCTGCTTCAGGACGATCGGGATGACCAGCGACACCAGGCTCGCCACGAGCGCGACCGCGATGCCGCCGACCAGCCGGGGCAGGGAGTCGCCGACGAAGGGGACGAGGCGCAGCAGGGTCTGCAGCGTGCTCGGGCGCTTCTGCGCGGGGGCGCCGGGAGACGGGAGGGCGGGAGCGGACACGGCGGAGGGCTTTCGCGACGAGGGCGGGGCCTCCCCTGCCGGGTGGGCGGGGAGGCGGGAGGTGCCACCGGGCCGAAGAGCTCCGGGCAGCCTTGAAGGCTATACCCGGGCTATGTGCTCCGTCCAGCGGCCGCCGCGATCCGGCGGTTCCCCCGCCTCCGCCGTCAGCGGACGCGGACCGAGAGGCAGGTGACGCAGCCCTCGAGCTTCTCGAACTCCGAGATGTCCACGGTCAGGACGCGGTAGCCCAGGCTCTTCAGCAGCTCGGCGCTCCGGGGAGCGGAGGCGGCCATCAGGAGTGTGTCGTCGTCGAGGACGACCACGTGGGCGCCCGCCTCCTCGGGCATCGGCAGGAAGAAGGGGAACAGGCGCGGCTCGTCGACGACCGGCTCCCAGCCGATGACCGTGCCGTCGGGCAGCGCGGTCGCGGCGCTCTTGAGGTGCAGCACCTTGGTCAGCGGGACCGCGACGACGTCGTACCCGCGGGGGCGGAGGATCGCGCGCAGCTGGGCTACCCCCGCCGCGTCGGTCCGGCCTCCGCGGCCGACGTAGACCGTCGATCCCACCTTGAGGACGTCGCCGCCGTCGAGCGTGCCCGGCTCCTCGATGCGGTCGACCGTCAGGCCGAGGGCGCGGACGGCCTCCTCGGCGCCTGCCGTCTCTCCGCGGCGGGACTCCGCTCCGGACCGGGCGATCACGGCGTGGTCGCCGAAGACGACGACCGCGTCCTCGAGGAAGACGGAGTCGGCGAGTCCGGGCGCCGGTGCGGCCTCGACCGTCTCCCAGCCGGCCCGCTCGAGCAGGTCGACGTACGCCTCCCACTGCTGCTGGGCGCGCTGCTGGTCGACGGGGACGCGCTCGAGGTGGGTGAGCTCGCCCGCCGAGAGGTCGGCGGCCGGGGCCCGGACGATCGCGATGCGGCGGTCGGTGACGACGGCGGCCGGAGCGCCCGTGGTGCGGAGGCGGTTCCAGAGCGTGTGGCCGACGCTCGCCGCCGAGACGGTGAACGCGAGCAGGAAGACGAGGTTGAGTCCGGCGAAGGTCTGGAAGATGGAGGCCCAGACGGCGCCCGTGACGGCCTCGCCGGTGGCGCTGGCTTGGACGAGCGTGCCGAACACGGCTCCGACCACGCCCGCGACGAGTCCCGCGAGGGCGGCGCTCCAGGTGCGTCCGAGCGTCCCCGCGACGGCGAGGACGAGGACGACCACGAAGCCGAGCACGCTCGAGAGCAGGAAGTAGGCGTTGACCTGCGGGATGGAGCCGGGCTGCAGCTGGTTGCCGATGAAGAAGGCCAGCAGGTTGGCGAGGTGCGCCACGAGCGCGGTCGCCGCGGCGGCGAGCAGCGCGACGAGGATCCGGCGGCCCGTCCCGGGCGCGCGGTCCCGGTTCGGGGCGATCGTGGTCGCGGCGGTCGGGGTGTCGGGAGTGGACGCGGGCGTCGAGTCGGAAGGCACCCGGTGACCCTACGCGCCCCCGCCCGCGCCTCGCCTGTCGATCCCCTAGCAGCCCCCTAAGAGCCACTCACCGCACCGCAGAGCGGTTTCAGCGGGAATCGCGTGCCAAGCGATTCCCGTGACCGGCGACGCCCCCACTCCATGGAAAGCCTCACGTCGTGGCACCGACCACGCCCCGCCGCGCGAGGAGCGGCCGGGAAACCGCCCACCGCAAGGCAGAGCCGACTCAGCGGGAATCGCGTGCCAAGCGATTCACGCGGTCGGCGACGCTACCCGCTCTACGGAACGCACCCCGTCGCGAAGCCGACCGCGCCCCGCCGCGCAGGGAGCGGCGGGGAAGACGAGCACGGCAAGGCAGAGCCGG
Source organism: Rathayibacter sp. AY1E8 (assembly GCF_002931415.1). Classification (NCBI taxonomy): domain Bacteria; kingdom Bacillati; phylum Actinomycetota; class Actinomycetes; order Micrococcales; family Microbacteriaceae; genus Rathayibacter; species Rathayibacter sp. AY1E8. The sequence continues at coordinate 39,512 of NZ_PSVI01000028.1, read as the reverse complement.
TTCAGCGGGGATCGCGTGCCAAGCGATTCCCGCGACCGGCGACGCTCCCCGCTCCACGGAACGCACCCCGTCGCCGAGCCGACCGCGCCCCGCCGCGCAGGGAGCGGCGGGGAAGACAAGCACCTGAGTGACGGGCGCGGAGCGCCCGTCACTCAGTGGAAGAAGTGCCGCTCCCCCGTCGTGTACATCGTGACGCCGGCGCGGGCGGCCGCGTCGATGACCTCGGCGTCGCGGACGGAGCCGCCGGGCTGGACGACGGCCTTCACGCCGGCGGCGAGGAGCACCTCGAGGCCGTCGGCGAAGGGGAAGAACGCGTCGGAGGCGGCGACGGTGCCGGGGGCGCGGTCGCCGGCGCGGGTGACGGCGAGGTGGCAGGAGTCGACGCGGTTGACCTGACCCATGCCGACGCCGACGGAGGCGCCGCCCTTGGCGAGGAGGATCGCGTTCGACTTGACGGCGCGGCAGGCCTTCCACGCGAACTCGAGGTCGAGCATCGTGTCGGCGTCGGCGGGCTCGCCGGCGACGAGCTGCCAGCCGGAGCTGACCTCGCCGGGGCCGCCGATGAAGCGGTCCGGCTCCTGCAGCAGCAGGCCGCCGGAGATCTGCTTGAACTCGCGCTCCACGGGGGCGTATAAGTCGGGGAGCTGCAGCAGGCGCAGGTTCTTCTTGGTCTTCAGCACCTCGAGCGCCTCGGGCTCGAAGCCGGGGGCGACGAGCACCTCGGTGAAGATCTCCTTCACCGTCTCGGCCATGGCGAGGGTGACGGGCCGGTTCGCGGCGATGACGCCGCCGAAGGCCGACACCGGGTCGCACTCGTGGGCGCGGCGGTGGGCGGAGGCGATGGGGTCGATCGCCTTCGAGCTCGCGATCGCGATACCGCAGGGGTTCGCGTGCTTGATGATCGCGACGGCGGGGAGCACGAAGTCGTAGGCCGCGCGGACGGCCGCGTCGGCGTCGACGTAGTTGTTGTAGGACATCTCCTTGCCGTGCAGCTGCGTCGCCTGCGCGATGCCGGTGCCGTCGGGAGAGACGTAGAGGGCCGCCTTCTGGTGCGAGTTCTCGCCGTAGCGGAGGACCTGCTGCAGGGTCCCGCGGATCTCGACCGAGCCCTCGACGCCCTCGGCCGCCTCCTGCCCGGCGAACCAGGCGGCGACGGCGGAGTCGTAGGAGGCGGTGTGCGCGAAGGCGCGGGCCGCCAGGGTGCGGCGCGCGGCGAGCGTCGTGCCGCCGTCGGCGAGGGCGGTCGCGATCCCGGAGTAGTCGGCCGGGTCGACGACGATCGCGACGTTGGCGTGGTTCTTCGCGGAGGCGCGGACGAGGGCCGGGCCCCCGATGTCGATGTTCTCGACCACGGTCGCCGCGTCGGCGCCGCCGGCGACGGTCTCGCGGAACGGGTACAGGTTCACCACGACCAGCTCGAACGCGGCGATGTCGAGCTGCTCCAGCTGCTCGCGGTGCGAGGCGAGCCTCAGGTCGGCGAGGATGCCCGCGTGCACGGCCGGGTGCAGCGTCTTCACGCGGCCGTCGAGCGACTCCGGGAACCCGGTGACGGCCGAGACGTCGGTGACCTCGTGGCCGGCGCCGCGGAGGGTCGCTGCGGTCGAGCCGGTAGAGACGAGCTCGACGCCGGCCGCGGCGAGCGCCGCTCCGAGCTCGAGCAGGCCGGTCTTGTCGCTGACCGAGATCAGCGCCCGGCGGACGGGGACCCGGTCGCGGTCGTCGTAGATGCTGGGGTCGTGGGCGGTGATGCTCATGCGCGGGCGAGCTCCTCGAGGTCGACGGTTCCGTGGGCGATGTCGAGCACCGTCTGCACCAGCAGGCGACGCTCGATGGTCTTGATGCGCTCGTGCAGCGCGTCCTCGCTCTCGCCGGGGAGCACGGCGAGGCTCTCCTGGGCGATGACGGGTCCCGTATCGACGCCGGTGTCGATCACGTGCACGGTGACGCCGGTCTCGGTCGCGCCGGCGGCGAGGGCGTCGCGGACGGCGTGGGCGCCGGGGAAGAGGGGCAGCAGGGCGGGATGCGTGTTGATCATCCGCGGGCTGAGCGCGTCCACCACCACGGGCGGCAGGATGCGCATGAAGCCCGCGCAGACGACGAGGTCGGGCTCCCACTCCCGGATGCGCCCGAGCAGGGCGGCGCCCCACTCGTCGCGGGAGGAGAAGTCGCGCGGCGCGACCGTGAAGGCGGGGACTCCGCGCTCCTCGGCGTGGCGGAAGCCCTCGGCGTCGGTGTCGCTGCCGACCGCGACGATGCGGGCGGGGAAGCCCTCGTCGCCGGTGGCGTCCAGCAGGGCGCGGAGGTTCGATCCGCCGCCGGAGAGGAGCACGACCAACTTCAGCACTGCGCAAGTCTAGGGGGACGCCTCCGCCGGCGTCAGCCGCGTCGGCTGCGGCCCGCGGCGAGGCCCAGGCCCGCGGCCAGCGCGAGCTCGAGGGCGGCGACCGCCCCGACGACGAGCGGGTCCGGGCCCACCTGGGCGAGCCGCCCGGGCCCGGCGGCGCCCGCCGAGAACCAGGCGAGGAGCCCGAGCAGCAGGCCGCCGACCACGCCGATCCCGCCGGCCGCGGCCGCGCCCCAGCGCAGAAGCGAGCGTCCGTCGAGCGCCTCGATCACGCCGCGCCGCAGCCGCCATCCCGCGGCGAACCCGGCGAGCAGCGGCACGAGCAGCCCCAGGAATCCGAAGGCCGAGTCCCCTGCGGGCAGTGCGGCGAGGACCGGGATCAACGGGATCGGTCCGAGCAGCGTCCCGGCCGCGCTCACGGAGGAGCCGGTGCCGAGGGCGAAGCCCGGGCCGATCAGCCAGCTCGCCGCCCAGATCACCAGGTTCGGGAGGAACGCCAGCTGCCCGAGAGTGAGGGCCAGGCCGCCGAGCGCCTCGGCGCCCAGGCTCTCGTAGAGCGCGACGACCGAGGTGTAGTGCACGACCAGCAGCACGGCGACGAGCACCGCCGCGACGCCGACCACGCCCGCCGCGGCGAGCGCTCCCCCGCGCAGCGACGCGAGGACGAGCCCGGGCCCCGGCGCGGGGACGCGGTCGAGCGCGGAGGCGGCCAGCTCGCCGAGGGGGTCGGCCTCGTCGCTGCGGGCGGAGTGGAGCGCTGCTCCGACGAGCACCCCCAGCGCGAAGACGAGCGGCGGCAGCAGCGTCCCCTGCAGGGGATCGACGGTGGCGGCCGGGTCCGCGGATCCGAGCGAGACCAGGAGCGCGATCGCCAGGTAGGTCGCGATCGCGACGAGGACGCCGATGGCCCGGAACGGCGACTCCTGGGCGCGGCGGCCGGTGCGCGCGCCGAGCAGCACGGTGAGGAGCGCGAAGGCCAGCGGAGCGATCGTCACCGGGAAGGCGTCCGCGCCTCCGGGCAGCGCGACGGCGAGGGCGGAGTCGGGGGCCAGCGCCGCCTGCAGGTCGGCCCCGTGGCCGAGCAGCCAGGCGTCGGCGGCGACCCGCCAGAACACGCCGAAGTCGACCGTCGTGTCGTACTGCACGGCCCAGAGGACGGTCAGCGGGACGAGCGGGATCGCGATCCCGATCAGCGCCGACAGCGCGGCGTCGAAGGCGGCGAGGAGGGCGACGGTGATCCGGTTCATGGGCCTGACGAGCCTAGCGGCGGCGCGCTCGGAGGCGGGTCAGGGGCGCGCCGCCCGGCCCTCTAGTGTCGGAGCCATGACGGGGACCTCGGACGCACGGACGGAGCGCGGCCTGGACCGCCTCGTGAACTTCTCCGACGCCGTCGTCGCCATCGCCATCACGTTCCTCGTCCTCCCCCTCGTCGACGTGGTCGAGGAGGGCCGCGCGGCCGATCTGGGGTCCCTCCTCACCGGGCACTACGGCACCCTCTCCGCCTTCTTCATCACGTTCGCCGTGATCGGACGGCTCTGGGCGGTCCACCACTCCGTCTTCGAGGGCGTGGCCCGGTACTCGCCCGCGCTCGTCGTCGCGAACTTCGTCTGGCTGGCCGCGGTCGTCCTGCTCCCCTTCGCGGCGAACCTGATCTCGAACGTGCTCGACACCGACGGCAGCGTCATCGCGCTCTACATCGGCACGATGATCGCGGCGAGCGCGGCGACCCTCGCGATGCAGCTCATCGTGCGCCGCGATCCGGATCTCCTGGCCCCGGGGGCGGAGCCGCGGCGCTCCCTTTCGAAGTCGCTGATCGTGATCAGCGTCCTCCTCGCGGCCCTCGTGCTTGCCGTCGCGGTGCCGGCCGTCAACATGTTCGCGCTCCTGCTGCTCCTGCTCTCGGGTCCGATCGAGCGCCTGGTGCACCGCGGGCGCCCCGGGGGACGCGCGGCCCACCGCCGGACGGAGCGCGGGCTCGACCGGCTCGTCAACTTCTCGGACGCGACCGCCGCCATCGCCATCACCGTCCTCGTCCTGCCGCTGGTGCAGCTGGCTCCCGAGGTCGCCCGGGAGGGCGGCGGAGTCCCGGCGCTGCTCGCGGAGCACCTGGACTCGGTCCTCGCCTTCGCGCTCTCCTTCGCGGTCATCGCCGTCTTCTGGATCCCCCACCACCGCGTCTTCGAGATCGCCGGGGACTACGACGGCGCCCTGGTGTGGCTGGACCTGCTCTGGCTGGCCGCGCTGGCGTTCTTCCCGTTCTCGACGAGCGCGCTGGCGCTGTTCCCGGACTCCCGGGCGACGATCGGGCTCTACATCGGCACGATGGCCGCGATGAGCGGGGCGCTGGTCCTGATCGAGCTGCACCTCTCCCGGCACCCGGAGCTCAGGCGGCCCGGCGCAGGGCCCCTGCCGCTCGCGCCCGCACTGCTGCCCTTCGCGCTGCTCCTCGTCGCACTGGCGCTGGCGCTACTGGTCCCGTCGGTCGGGCTCTGGTGGCTGCTCCTGCTCCTGCTGCAGCGGCCCGTCCGGGCACTGCTCGCGCGGCGCTGATCCTCAAGCGCCGGGCGTCCAGCCCAGCTGCGGGGCGATGCGCTCGGCGACGGCGCGCAGGATGCGCCGTTGCGACTCCACCCCGCCGACCGCCGGGAGCGTCACCGTGAGCGCGTCCGCCTCCGCGAGCGCCGGATCCGCGGCGAGCGATGCGACGATCCGCTCCGGGCTCCCGACGTGGAGGGGGCTGAAGCGCATCGGGGCGGCGATGATCGACCGGTCGGCCGTGCGGGGGCGGCCCTCGTCGTCCATCCGCGCGAGGTAGCCCTCGATGAAGGGGCGGTGCGCCTCCTCGTCGGCGGCGTCGAGCAGCGGCAGCACGATCCGGCCCGCCGTCACCCTCGACGTGCGCCCCGGGTGCGCGGCGGCGAAGGCCTCGCGGTAGGCGCGGATCTGCACCGCCTGCTGCTCGGCGAACGGCAGGCCCGTCTCCTCCGTGTTGAGCGTGGACACCTGCAGGTGCATGCCCTGCTCGCCCGCCCGGACCGCGGAGGACACCGTTCCCGCCCCGTACCAGAGCCGGTCGGCGAGGCCGGGCGCGTGCGGCTGCTGGACGAGCGGAGCGCCGACCGGGACCGACATCAGGGCCGACTCCGCGACGCCGAGCACGGCGCCCGAGAGCGCCTCGCGGAGTCGCGCGATGCGCTCCTGCGCCTCCTCGCGGAAGTCGCGCTCGGCCTGCCCGAACACCCCGTCGAAGACGGAGGCGAGATGCGCGAAGCCGCTGCTGACGCCGAGGTCGAGGCGTCCGCCCGAGAGCAGGTCCACGGTCGCGGCGTCCTCGGCGAGGCGCACGGGCGACTCGTAGCGGGCGCCGATGACCGCGGTCCCGAGGCGGAGGCGGCGGGTCCGCTGGGAGGCGGCCGCGAAGAAGGTCATCGGAGACGCGAGGTAGCGCTCGAAGTGCCGCACGCGGACCCAGCCGGTGCCGTAGCCGAGCTCCTCGGCGAGCTCGAGCAGAGCGAGCCCGTCCTCGAGGCTCCGCGCGGCGTCGCCGGGCTGCTCGGGGCCCTCCGGGTACGGCACGAAGGTCAGCAGGTCGAGTCCGAGGCGGCGAGTCACTCTGCGACGCTACTCCGGCCGGACCCGCCCCGACGACGGAACGGACGGCGCCGCCCGCCGGAGCAGGGGCACCGTCCGTTCCGACGGTGGTGCGGGGAGGACGGGCGCTAGAGCGCCGCGTAGACCTCGCGGAGCAGGGCGGCCGTCTCGGAGGGCGTCTTGCCGACCTTCACGCCCGCGGCCTCGAGGGCCTCCTTCTTGGCCTGCGCGGTGCCGGCCGAGCCGGAGACGATGGCGCCGGCGTGGCCCATCGTCTTGCCCTCGGGGGCGGTGAAGCCCGCGACGTAGCCGACGACGGGCTTCGTGACGTTCGCCTTGATGAAGTCCGCAGCGCGCTCCTCGGCGTCGCCGCCGATCTCGCCGATCATCACGATCGCCTTCGTCTCGGGGTCGGCCTCGAACGCGGCGAGCGCGTCGATGTGCGTCGTGCCGATGATCGGGTCGCCGCCGATGCCGATCGCGGTCGAGAAGCCCAGGTCGCGCAGCTCGTACATCATCTGGTAGGTCAGGGTGCCCGACTTCGAGACGAGGCCGATCGGGCCCTTGCCGGTGATCGTCGCGGGGGTGATGCCCACGAGCGACTCGCCCGGCGTGATGATGCCGGGGCAGTTGGGGCCGATGATCCGCGTCTTGTTCCCCTTCTCCTGCGCGTACGCCCAGAACTCCGCGGAGTCCTGCACCGGGATGCCCTCGGTGATGACGACGAGGAGGCCGATCTCGGCGTCGATCGCCTCGATGACGGCGTCCTTCGAGAAGGCGGGCGGCACGAACGCGATGGAGACGTCGGCGCCGGTGGCCTCCATCGCCTCCTTCACGGTGCCGAAGACGGGGAGCTCGACGTCGCCGTGGGTGACGGTCGTGCCGGCCTTGCGGGCGTTGACGCCGCCGACCACGTTCGTGCCGGCCTTGAGCATCAGCGCGGTGTGCTTGGTGCCCTCGCCGCCGGTGATGCCCTGGACGATGACCTTGGAGTCCTTGGTGAGGAAGATCGACATGCTTGTTCTCTGATTCCTTGAGTCGTCGGGTCCGTTACGCGGCGGCGAGTTCGGCGGCCTTGTCGGCGCCCTCGTCCATGGTCGCGGCGAGCGTGATGAGCGGGTTGGCGGCGGCCTGGAGGATCGCGCGGCCCTCCTCGACCTTGTTGCCGTCGAGGCGGACGACGAGCGGCTTCGTGGCCGAGTCGCCGAGGATCTCGAGCGCCTGGAGGATGCCGTTGGCGACCGCGTCGCACGCGGTGATGCCTCCGAAGACGTTGACGAAGACGCTCTTGACCTGCTCGTCACCGAGGATCACGTCGAGGCCGTTCGCCATCACCTGGGCGGAGGCTCCGCCGCCGATGTCGAGGAAGTTGGCCGGCTTCACGCCGTTGTGCCTCTCTCCGGCGTAGGCGACGACGTCGAGGGTCGACATGACCAGGCCCGCGCCGTTGCCGATGATGCCGACCTCGCCGTCGAGCTTCACGTAGTTGAGGTCGTTCTCCTTGGCCTTCGCCTCGAGCGGGTCGGCGGCGTCCTTGTCCTCGAGCGCGGCGTGGTCCGCGTGGCGGAAGCCGGCGTTCTCGTCGAGCGAGACCTTGCCGTCGAGCGCGACGACGTCGCCCTCCTCGGTGAGCACGAGCGGGTTCACCTCGACGAGCGTGGCGTCCTCGCCGGTGTAGACGTCGTACAGCTTCACCAGGACGGGCGCGACCTTGGCGATCAGCTCCTCCGGGAACTTCGCCGCGCGGGCGATCTCCTCGGCCTTGGCCTGGTCGATGCCCTGGCCGGGGACGACCTCGACGCGCGCCAGCGCGTCGGGGCGCTCGACGGCGAGCTGCTCGATCTCCATGCCGCCCTCGTAGGAGGTGAGCGAGAGGTAGGAGCGGTTGGCCCGGTCCAGCAGCACCGAGAAGTAGAACTCGCGGTCGATGCGCGCACCGCCGGCGACCATGACGCGCTTGACGACGTGGCCCTTGATGTCGAGGCCGAGGATCGACTGCGCCGCGGCGAACGCGTCCTCGGGGGTCTTCGCGACCTTCACGCCGCCCGCCTTGCCGCGGCCGCCGATCTTGACCTGCGCCTTGACGACGGTGACGCCGCCCAGCTTCTCCGCCGCGGCGCGCACCTCCTCCGGCGTGTCGGCGACGATGCCCGGGAGCACGGGGACGCCGTACTTCTCGAACAGATCACGGGCCTGGTATTCGAAGAGATCCACGCTGCATTCCCATTCCGCGCCGAGCGCGCTTGCGTTTCGAGTTCGAGGTGGCCCGGACGACGCCGGAGTCTCGGCACTGTCCCTGGGCCGCGCCGAGTCTACTCCGCACCCGCCGGGGGCTTCCCGTGCGGTCGCTCCGCGCCCGCCGGACGCCCGCCGGGGGCACCGGCTCCTCCTCCGCCAGCCGCTCCCGCGTAGCGTGGAGCCATGTCGTCGGCCTCCCGCACCCCGGACGTCTTCCGCGAGGGCGTGTTCCTGCTGGCGGGCGCGCGCGCGATCCTCCTCCAGATCGCGCACCCGGCGGTCGGGCAGGGCGTCGCCGACCACTCCGACTTCGTGCACCGGGCCGTGAACCGCCTGCACGGGACGCTCTCCTACCTCTACGTCCTGCACTACGGCACTCCCGAGGACGTGCGCGCCGTCCGCCGCCGCGTGAACAGGGCGCACGTGCCCGTGCGCGGCCCCGGCTACACGGCCTTCGACCCGGACCTGCAGCGCTGGGTCGCGGCGACGCTCACCCAGTCGATGCTGCAGCTCTACGAGGGCGCCTTCGGTGCGCTGAGCGAGGAGGAGGCGGACGACATCGTGCGCCGCTCCGTCGTCGTCGGCGCGGCCCTGCAGATGCCCGCGGACCTCTGGCCCGACTCCCGCACCGCGTTCGACGCCTACTGGGAGCGGGAGCTGGAGCGCCTCGAGGTCACGCCCGCGGCCCGCCGGGTCGCCCACGACCTGCTGGGCCCGAGCATCGCCGCCTGGTACCTGCGCCCGCTCGGCCCCTACCTCCGCCTGATCACCGCCGGTCTGCTCCCGGCGGCGCTCCGCGAGCCCTTAGGCTTCCACTGGACCGCACGGCAGGAGGCGCGGTTCGAGCGGGCGCTCTCGCGCACCTTCGCCGTCTACCGCCTGCTTCCCGCGATCGTGAGGACGGCGCCCAGCCGCTACTACCTCGCTCGGGTCCGACGCGACGCTCAGAAGCCGGCCACGACCTCCCAGCCCGCGTAGGCGGCGAGCTCCAGCCCGAGCGCCTGCGCGGCCGCACGCGCCTCGTCGATCCCGCGCTCGTCGCGCACGTCGACGGTGACCGGCACGCTGTCGCCGAACCCCGCGATCTCGACCCGCGCGCTCGTCGGACCGCTGTAGAGCGGGACGTGCGCGTCCGCGGTCCGCGCGCCGACCACTCGCGAGCCGGTCGCCTCTGCGATCACCGCGAGGGCGAACGGAGCCGTCACCACCGCATCCGTGTAGAGCGTCGCCTCGCCGCGCATCGCGCCTCCCGTCGTCCGACCCGCGGAACCGGGCCGCAGCAGTCCGACTGTAGGCAGCCGCCCGCGCCTCCCGCACCCCCTTCCGCTCGGCGCCGGGATGCGCACTCCCCGCCCGTCCGTGCTGAACATCCGGTGCGGATCGCTCGACGCGGCCGCCCGGCGGATCTACGGTGAAGCACCCTGCATCCGCCGCGGCGGTCAACGACGACTGGAGCCTTGATGAGCATCACCGAACCCCGCACGGCCGAGGCCCCCGCCGCTCCCCCGCCCGCCGCCGGCTTCGGCACCCTCTCCGTCGCGGCCATCCTGGCGGAGGCGGCGCGGCGCACTCCCGACACGATCGCCGTCCGCGTCGGCGAGCAGGCCGTCGACTACGCGACCCTCTGGCGGCAGACCCGTGCCTACGCCGGAGCCCTGCGCGCCCAGGGGATCGGACCGGGCGACCGCGTGGCCCTGCTCGTCCCGAACGTCCCCGACTTCCCCCGCGGCTACTTCGCCGTCCTCGCGCTCGGCGCCGTGGTGGTCCCGGTGCACGCCCTGCTCAAGCACGACGAGATCGCCTACGTCCTGCGCGACTCCGGAGCCGTCGCGCTCGTGTGCGCCGCTCCGCTGCTCGCCGAGGGGGCCGCCGGAGCGGACCTCGCCGACGTTCCCGTGCTGAGCGTGATGGTGCCAGACGGCACCGCCTCGCCCCTTCCGCGCCTGGAGGACCTCGCCGCGGAGGCGACTCCGATCGACGGCTACGTGCCCCGCTCCCCCTCCGACACGGCGACGATCCTCTACACCAGCGGCACCACCGGCCGTCCGAAGGGGGCCGAGGGGACGCACTTCGCGATCGTCTCGCAGTCGGACGTCCTGCTGATGAACACCTTCGACCTGCACCGCGGCGACGTGGTGCTCGGGGCGCTGCCGCTCTTCCACACCTTCGGGCAGGTCTGCGCGATGAACACGGCCTTCCGCACCGCCGCGACGGTCGTCCTGGTGCCGAAGTTCGACGGCGACGCCGCGCTCGAGGCGATGATCGCCCACGGCTGCACGGTCTTCGAGGGCGTGCCCACGATGTACGTCGCCCTGCTCGACGCCGCGACCCGGCGCGAGGACCGGCCGCCGCTGCGCTACGCGGTCTCGGGAGGCGCCGCGCTGCCCGTCGCCGTGATCGAGCGCTTCCGCGAGGTGTTCGGCGTCGAGATCTACGAGGGCTACGGGCTCACCGAGACCTCCCCGGTCGCCACCTTCAACCACGTCGGAGTCCCGCCGCGGCCGGGCACGGTCGGCACGCCGATCTGGGGCGTCGAGGTCGAGGTCGCCCGCCCCGACGTGACCGACCGCGTCGAGCTGCTCCCCCGGGGCGAGCTCGGCGAGATCGTGGTGCGCGGGCACAACCTGATGAAGGGGTACCTCGGCAATCCGGCGGCGACCGCGGAGGCGGTGATCGACGGCTGGTTCCGCACCGGCGACCTGGGCACGAAGGACGAGGAGGACTACATCCGCATCCTCGACCGCACGAAGGACATGATCATCCGCAACGGCTACAACGTGTACCCGCGCGAGGTCGAGGAGGTGCTGATCGGGCACCCGGCCGTGCAGAACGCGGCGGTCTTCGGGATCCCGGACGAGCGCCACGGCCAGGAGGTGATGGCCGCGGTGATCCTCGCCCCGTCGGCGACCGCCACCGCGGAGGAGCTGATCGCCTACGCGAACCAGCATCTCGCCGCCTTCAAGTTCCCCCGCCGCGTCGAGTTCGTCGACGCCCTTCCGCTCGGGCCCAGCGGCAAGATCCTCAAGCGGGAGCTCGTCGCGCGCTACGCCGGCTGACCACTTCCGCGAGATGCCACTCGGGTGAGCCCGCCACGGCGTGCCTCCCACTCGAGTGGAATCTCGCGGACGGCGACCAGAGGGCACACGGGAAGGGACGGACGTCAGCCGAGCAGGGACCAGACGGTCCCGGCGAGGACGGTGCCGACGGCGGCGCCCGCGATGACCTGGGCGGGGGTGTGCGCGCCGAGGCGCACCCGCGACCAGAGCACCCAGAGGACGATGGGCACGCTGATCAGCAGGGAGAGCGGTCCGTAGGCGATCAGCACGACGACGGCGCAGGTGGCGACCACCGCCGCGTGCCCGGACAGCTTCCAGACCAGGTTGACCACGCCGACGGCGAGCACCACGGCCACCGTCACCACGCCGAACGTGGTCACCGCGGCAGGAGCGCCGAGCACGGCGAGCAGTACCAGGCCGGCCGCTATCGACACCAGCGCCAGCGCGATCGGCAGCGCCCGCTCGCGCCGGTCGGGGACGTGATGGTCGCCGTGGATCCGGCCGGTGCGCATCAGCAGACGGATGACGAGGTAGGGCACCACGCCGACGAAGAGCGCCGCGAGCGCTCCCCAGGCGACGCCCAGCAGGGGCGGATCCGCGACGCGCGCGCCGACCACGACCGGCACGAGCACCGCGAGGACCGCCGGGGAGAACGCCTCCGTCGCGAGCCGCGCGGCCGCCGATCCGGCCGCCACCGGACTAGATCTTCTCGATCGGCGCGACCTTGATCAGCAGCTTCTTCGCGCCCACCTGGTCGAAGAGCACGTGCGCGACGCGCTTCGAGCCCTCGCCCGTCACCGCGTTCACGCGCCCCTCACCGAAGTCGGTGTGCCGGATGCGGTCGCCCGGGATCAGCTCGAGGTCGCCGTTGTCGCGCACCATGCCGGTGATCCGGTTCGGGAACTCGCCCTTGGCCTTCGGCGCCGCGGCGAGCGCCTCCCGGAACTCGGTGTTCGATCGCGACTTGCCGAAGCCGGGCCGCTGAGCGTTCAGGGCCCGGGGCTGCGTGCCTCCGCGCGAGGTCGCCGCGCCGGGCGACTGGCGCCACTGGATCAGCTCTCCCGGGATCTCCTGCAGGAACCGGCTCGGCATCGCGACCGACGTCTCGCCGTACTGCGCGCGGGTCATCGCGAGCGAGAGGTAGAGGCGCTTGCGGGCCCGGGTGATCCCCACGTAGAACAGCCGCCGCTCCTCGGCCGGGCCGCCGGGCTCGTTCGCCGAGATGCGGTGCGGGAGCAGGTCCTCCTCGATGCCGGTGAGGAACACGGCGTCGTACTCGAGGCCCTTCGCCGTGTGCAGCGTCATCAGCGAGACGGTGCCGGAGTCGTCGTCGAGGTCGTCGGCCGCGGCGACCAGCGAGACCTCGGTGAGGAAGTCCACGAGCCCGCCGTCCGGGTTGTTGCGCGCGAACTCCTTGGTGACGGCGATGAGCTCGTCGACGTTCTCGGCGCGGGCCTCGTCCTGCGGGTCGCGGCTGGCGCGGAGCATGTCGAGGTAGCCGCTGCGGGTGAGGAGCGCCGTCAGCACCTCGTGCACCTTCGCCTCGCCGCCCTCCCGTGCGGGGTCGAGCATCAGCGCGCACTCGTCGAGGAGGGTCGCGAGGTCGACGATCGCCTTCGTCACCTTCGGGCCCATCCCGAGCGAGCCGGCGTTGCGCATCGCCTCCCGCAGGGTCACCGCGTTGGTGTCGGCGAACGACTGCAGCTGCGCCTCCGTCGCGGGACCGATGCCCCGCTTCGGAGTGTTCATGATGCGCCGCAGCGCCAGCACGTCGGCCGGATTCGCCACCGTGATCAGGTACGCCAGGGCGTCCTTGATCTCGGCGCGCTCGTAGAACTTCGTGCCGCCCAGGATCCGGTAGGGCAGCGCGGAGCGGATGAAGATCTCCTCCAGCGCGCGGGTCTGCGCGTTGGTGCGGTAGAAGACCGCGATCTCGTCGTAGCCCGTGCCCGCCGCGTGCAGGCGGGCGATCTCGTCGACCACGAACTGCGCCTCGTCGTGACCCGAGTACCCGGTGTAGCCGACGATCTTCTCCCCGTCGCCGCTGGAGGACCAGAGGTTCTTCGCGCGACGGTCGAAGTTGTTCGAGATGACGGCGTTGGCCGCCGAGAGGATGTTCTGCGTCGAGCGGTAGTTCTGCTCGAGCAGGATCACGCGGCAGCCCGGGAAGTCGCGCTCGAACTCGACGATGTTGCGGATGTCGGCGCCGCGGAACGCGTAGATGGACTGGTCCGAATCGCCGACGACGGTGAGCGAGGCCCCCGGGATGGAGCCGTCGGCCGTGACCGGTCCGCGGTAGGGGCGGTCGAACTGCGCCGCCGCCATCGTCGTCGGCGGCACGGGCCGGGTCAGCTCGTGGATCAGCGAGTACTGGGCGTGGTTCGTGTCCTGGTACTCGTCGACCAGCACGTGGCGGAAGCGCCGCTGGTACTTCGCGGCGACGTGCGGGAAAGCGCGGAAGAGGTAGACGGTCTGCGCGATCAGGTCGTCGAAGTCGAACGCGTTCGCCCCCTCGAGCGCCCGCGAGTAGGCCCGGAAGACCTGGAGGAACATCTCCTCGTTCGGGTCGCTGAGGTTCGCGGTGCGGGCGTAGGAGTCGACGTCGGCGAGCTCGTTCTTGAGCTTGGAGATCTTCGCGGAGGCGCTCGCGACGGTGATCCCGAGCGAGTCGGCCTCGAGGTCCTTCACGATGCGCTTGAGCAGGGCGCGCTGATCGCCCGAGTCGTAGATCGTGAACGACTTGGTCATGCCGAAGTTCTCGGCCTCGCGGCGCAGGATCCGCACGCACGCGGAGTGGAACGTCGAGATCCACATCCCCTCGGCGCTCTGCCCCACCAGCTTCTCGACGCGCTCGCGCATCTCGGCCGCGGCCTTGTTGGTGAACGTGATCGCGAGGATCTGGCTCGGCCAGGCCTCGCCGTTGCCCAGGAGGCTCGCGATGCGCCGGGTGAGGACGCTGGTCTTGCCCGAGCCCGCACCCGCGACGATGAGCAGCGCGTCTCCGCGGTACTCGACCGCCTCGCGCTGCTGGGGGTTCAGCCCCGCGACGAGCTGCTCGTGCGCCGGGTCGGTGCGGGGCGCGTCCCCGGGGCCGCCGGGGGGACCGACGATGACCGGGGTGGCGCGGGAGTCGCTCGGATCGAAGAGGAAGCTCATGTCCCTCCGAGTGTAGATCGCCCCTCCGACACCGGGAGCGGTCAGGCGGTCCGCTGACGCGGCGCGGGCGAGGTGAGCGCCCCGCCGACGTCCAGTCCGCGCCACGCGAGGGAGAAGCCGAGCACGGCGAGCGCCGACGTCGACACCGCCAGGAGCTGCAGGAGCGCGAAGGCGGTGAGGTCCTTCGTGTCGTCGGGGTAGTACTGGATGCCCTGGACGGCGAGAGCCGCGAGCAGCACCACCACGATCACCGAGCACACCAGGAGCAGCCGGTTCACCCCGCGCCGCGCGGGCCTCTTCGGCGCTCGGCCCACCTGGGCCCTGGTGGTCAGCCACGCGCAGGCGGCGGAGGCGGAGGCGAGCGCGACGAGGTCGGCCCCGAGGACGTCGCTCGCCCGGTGCCAGGAGGCGGCCATCGTCAGGTTGCCGACCAGCACCACGACCGCGCCGCCCAGCGCGAGCACGACGGTCCGCGCGCGCCCGGGGACGACCATCGCCAGGGCGAAGACCACCGAGACGGCCGCCGCGGTGTGCCCGCTCGGGAAACTGCCGCCGGTGTACCAGGAGTCGGTGTCGACCAGCTCGGGCCGCTCGAGGACCACGTTCTTGAGCAGCTGGGTGAGCCCGGCCGTGACGACGATCGAGCCGACGGAGGCGACGGCCAGCGCCGGGCGCCTCCGGATCAGCGCGATCGCCGCGACGAGCAGGGCGCCGACGACCATGGAGAGCGGGGTGACGTCCGCGAGCGCCCCCGCGGCGGCGCCGGTGGCGCGGCCGAAGACGAGGTCGGCGCCCCGGAGCCCCGAGTTCTCGACGCCCTGGCCCTGAGGGGTGAGCACGGCGAGCCAGTAGACGACGGCGACGCCGATCACGGCGAGGACGGCGGTGGTGATCCAGCGGCGGGTGATGCGCTCTCGGGTGGACACGGGGCCTCCTCTCGAGGGTCGGGCGGGCGGTGGTGAGCCGATGATGCCAGCGCAGCCTCCGCGTCCGCTCGGCACGCGCCGGACGAGCACCCGATCGGCGGACCGGTCAGCCGCGGAGCAGGCGCTCCTGCTCGGCCGCCCGCGCCTCGATCGCCAGATCGGGCTGGTCGGCGAAGACGCCGTCCACTCCCGAGCGGAGGATCATCGCGAACTCCTCCTGCCAGCCGCCGTACTCCGCCGGGTCCTTCCCGCGGCGGTGCACCTTCTCGAGGAACCGGTTCTCGGCGCGCAGCGTCCAGCAGTAGACCTCGAGCCCGGCCGCGTGCGCGTCCTCGACGAGCGGACCGGTCCCCGTCGCCCGGCCGGCCGCGTCCCGCGAGAAGAGCATGCTCTTGTCGACGCTGATCCCGTCGACGGCTCCGGCGAGGTTCCGCAGTCCCGCCGGCGTGGTGAAGGCGGAGTAGGGGGCCGCGTCGGCGCCGTGGGCGGCCACGAGGTCGGGCGGGGCGCCGCGCGACTCGAGCAGGTAGATCCGGCGGGTGCCGACTCCGCTCACCGCGAGCCGCTCCAGCACGGTCTTCTCGAAGCTCTCGATCGTGAGCCGCGGGTCGCGCGGACCCCAGCCCGCGGCGGCGAGCTCCTCGCGCAGCAGCACGTCCAGCGGCAGCCCGATCCCGGCGAAGTACGTCGCGTGCTTGATCTCGGCGACGAGCCCCGGCGGAGCGAGCGGATCGTCCTCCGCCGCCCGGTCCAGCAGCGCCAGCAGCTCGCTGAAGCGCAGCAGCGGGAACTGGCCGTCGAACGTGGCGCTGGAGCTGCGCACCGCCGGCAGCCGCTCGCGGGCCCGCAGCTCCGACAGCTCGTCCCAGGTGAAGTCCTCGGTGAACCAGCCGGTGATCTCGCGGCCGTCGATCCGCTTGGTGGTGCGGCGCGCAGCGAACTCCGGGCGCTTCTCGACGTCCGTCGTGCCGGAGATCTCGTTCTCGTGGCGGAGGACGAGCACGCCGTCGCGGGTCGCCACCAGATCGGGCTCGAGCGCATCGGCGCCCAGCGCGATCGCCAGCTCGTAGGCGGAGCGGGTGTGCTCCGGTCGGTAGCCGCTCGCTCCGCGGTGGCCGATGACGAGCGGTGACTGACGCGCGGGCATGCCGCGATCCTACGGGCGGCACTGCGCGGCTCGCAGCGGAGTCGAGGTCCGCTCGAAGAGAACAGCCAGACTCTGAGAGGTGCTCTCAGATAAGGTGGTGTCCATCGTCGCAGTCCTCTCGGATCCGCGGCGCACCCCGCACCCACAGCGACTCAGATCCGCGAGTTCCCTCGGAGACCAGCGCACCTGAGAGAAGAGGAACCATGGCAAGCAACAATCCGGCCTTCGGACGCCCGGAGTTCAGCAACCGCGGCTACGCCGGCCGCGTGCAGGACCTCCCGGACGTCTCCCCCGGCACGCTCGACCAGATGTACTCCCGTCCGGCCGCCGGCTCCGTCGAGACCGACCGGATGACCGTCGAGGACACCCTCGCCAAGACCGCCCTCGCCTTCGTCGTGCTCCTCGCGGGTGCGGCCGTCGGCTGGTTCGTCCCGGGCCTGATGCTCCCCGCCGTGCTCGTCGCGCTGGTGCTGGGCATCGTCAACGCGTTCAAGAAGCAGCCGTCGCCCGCCCTGATCCTCGGCTACGCCGCGACCCAGGGCATCGCGGTCGGCGCGATCTCGAATTTCTTCGAGAGCGCGTACGCCGGAGCGGTCGTCCAGGCCCTCATGGCGACCGTCATCGTGATCGGCGTCACCCTGGCGCTGTTCATGAACGGCAAGATCCGCACCTCGCCGAAGCTCAACAAGATCTTCTTCATCGGCATGATCAGCTACGCGGTGTTCTCGCTGGTGAACCTGGGCCTCGGCCTCTTCGGCGTCGGCGGCGGCTTCGGTCTCCGCACCGGCTTCATCGGCATCGTGATCGGCCTCATCGCCGTCGCGCTCGCCACGTACTCGCTCGTGATGGACTTCGAGTTCATCCAGCAGGGCGTGCGCAACCGCCTCCCCCGCATCTACGGCTGGACCGGCGCCTACGGCATCCTGGTCACCGTCGTCTGGATGTACCTGGAGATCCTGCGCCTCGTCGCGATCTTCCGCGAGTAGCACGGCGCACCACGTCCGACGGGCGCTCGACCTCCGGGTCGGGCGCCCGTCATCGTTCCCGGCCCCAGCGTCGTTCCCGGTGCACTGCCGGGAGCGCCTGGCACGATGGAGGGATGAGCGCCGCAGACTTCCGGATCGTCGGCCTCGACGTCGCACGCGGCCTGGCCGTCCTCGGCATGTTCGCCGCCCACCTCGCCCCCGTCGAGAGCGAGATGCTCTGGAACGGCCGTAGCTCCGTCCTCTTCGCCGTGCTGGCGGGAGTGTCGATCGGGCTGATGACGGGCGGAGCACAGCGCTCCTCGCGGCCCTGGCACGACACGGGATCGATCCTGCTCCGCGGGCTGTACCTGCTCGTCATCGGCGTCGCCCTCACCCTGCTCGGGACGCCGATCGCGGTGATCCTGCCGCACTACGGGGTGATGTTCCTCGTCGCGGCGCTGCTGCTCTTCCTGCCGCGGGCGGTCCTCGCTGTGCTGGTCGCGGCCGCGGCGATCGCCGGGCCCCTCGCGGTCGACGCGCTGACCAGCGCCGGCGGCTCCTGGCTCTCGAACTTCTCGCCCGACGAGGCGCTCCTGGCCGCGCAGCCCCTCATCTGGCTCACCCAGTACTACCCGGTGCCGTCGTGGCTGGCGTACGTGGTACTCGGCCTCCTGATCGCGCGCTGCGACATCCGGTCCGCGACCACCCAGCGCTGGGTCGTCGTCGGCGGCGCCGTCTCGGCCGTGCTCGGCTACGGCGGCGGGCTGCTGCTCGGGGGTCCGGAGGCGGTGGAGGCGCACGCCAGCACCACTGCCGAGCTGCTCGGGGCGGGCGGGGTCGCCTGCGTCGTCCTCGGCGCGCTGACGGCTCTTCTGCAGCGGCTGCCGCTCCTGGCGCGGGCGGCGACTCCGATCGCGGCCGTCGGTGCGATGCCGCTGACGATCTACTCGCTGCAGCTCGTGGCGCTGGCGGTGTATCTGGTCCCGTACGAGCCGTTCGACTTCGAGGCGTGGCGCAGCTGGACGCTGCTCGGCGTCTTCGTGGTCGGCTCGATCGTCGCCGCTCTCCTCTGGAGGCGGCTCGTGGGGCAGGGCCCGCTGGAGTGGCTGCTCGCGCGCGCGTCGCTGCGGCCTCGGGGTCCGCGCGCGGCGCTGGGTTAGGGTGGCCGGATGATCACGCGTCGCGAGGCCGCTCAGCGCCTCGACATCCCCCTCGAGATGGCGACGCGGCACGGCATCCCCACCCGTCTGTCGGAGGAGGAGCTCGCCGCCCTCGAGCAGGATCCGCCCGCCTGGCTCGTCCAGTCGCGCGCGAACCGCACCGGCAGGCGTCCCGTGTGGGTGACCCTCGACTGCGCCGTCTGCGGCCGCTCCGAGGCCGCCCGCCCGAAGAAGTGGTGGCCCGAGTTCACGTTCCTCGTCTGCGAGGACCACTCCCCCGCCTCCTGGCCGCACCACCCCGAGGGCCACCGCCGCGACGAGTACGACGGCATCGGCACCCGCTTCATCGGCGTGCTCGACACCCCCGCCTGACCCGCGCTCGCGCGCCTGCCGCCTCCGCCTGCACCACGGCCCCCGGACCAGCGCAGACCCGCGTTCCCCGACCACCCGGCAGAAGCCCGCCTCTCGATCGGCACCCCCGGAACGTCCCCGCAGGGCCTCGAACCCCTGACCGCCACTCGGTATGCCTCGCCAGGCACCGGTCACCCCTCACCGATCCCCCGGCCGCACCGCGGCCACCCGTTCCCTGAACAGCCACCCGAGCTCGTTCCCCGACCTGCACCCGGGAACGGCCCCGCAGGGGCTCGTTCCCCTCTACCTGCACCCGGGAACGGCCCCGCAGGGGCTCGTTCCCCTCTACCTGCACCCAGGAACGGCCCCGCAGGGGCTCGTTCCGCACCCGCTCCCCTCAACAAGAAACGGCCCCCTTCGAAGGGAGCCGTTCCTGACGTTCCGCGGGTCTCCGCGCGGTCAGCTGCAAGGCGGAGAAGGGCGCGATACCGGAGGTATCGCAACCGCCGACAACGCCGCAGATGACCGTGCGGAGACCCGCGGAATCACTCCCACTCGATGGTGCCGGGGGGCTTGGACGTCACATCCAGCACCACCCGGTTCACGCCGCTCACCTCGTTGGTGATGCGGTTGGAGATTCTGGCGAGGAGGTCGTAGGGCAGGCGGGTCCAGTCGGCGGTCATCGCGTCTTCCGAGGAGACGGGGCGCAGGACGATGGGGTGGCCGTAGGTGCGGCCGTCGCCCTGGACTCCGACGGAGCGGACGTCGGCGAGGAGGACGACGGGGCACTGCCAGATCTCGGTGTCGAGGCCGGCGGCGGTGAGCTCGGCGCGGACGATGGCGTCGGCGTCCTGGAGGAGGTCGAGCCGCTCCTGGGTGACCTCGCCGACGATGCGGATGCCGAGGCCGGGTCCGGGGAAGGGCTGGCGGCCGACGATGACCTCGGGGAGGCCGAGCTCGCGGCCGATCGCGCGGACCTCGTCCTTGAAGAGGGTGCGGAGCGGCTCGACGAGCGCGAACTGCAGGTCCTCGGGGAGTCCGCCGACGTTGTGGTGGGACTTGATGTTGGCGGTGCCGGTGCCGCCGCCGGATTCGACGACGTCGGGGTAGAGCGTGCCCTGGACGAGGAAGTCGATCGTCTCGCCCTCGCCCTGCGCTTCGAGCACGAGCGCTTCGGCGGCGGCCTCGAAGGTGCGGATGAACTCGCGGCCGATGATCTTGCGCTTCTGCTCCGGGTCGCTGACGCCGGCGAGCGCGTCGAGGAACTGCTCGCGCGCGTCGACGGTGACCAGGCGGACGCCGGTCGCGGCGACGTAGTCCTCCTCGACCTGGCGGCGCTCGTCCTTGCGGAGGAGTCCGTGGTCGACGAAGACGCAGGTGAGCTGGTCGCCGATGGCACGGTGCACGATCGCAGCGGCGACGGCGGAGTCGACTCCGCCGGACAGGCCGCAGATGACGCGTCCGGTGCCGACCTGTTCGCGGATCACGGAGACCTGGTCGTCGATCACGTTGGAGGAGTTCCAGTCGGCCGGGATGCCCGCGGCGCGGTGGAGGAAGTTCTCGATGACGGCCTGGCCGTAGGCGGAGTGCTTGACCTCCGGGTGCCACTGCACGCCGTAGAGGCGGCGCTCGTCGTTGCCGAAGGCGGCGACCGGGGTGGAGCTCGTGGAGGCGAGGACCTCGAAGCCCTCGGGCGCCTGTGCGACCGAGTCGCCGTGGCTCATCCACACCGTCTGGTCGGCGGGCTGCTCGCCGAGGAGCACGCCACCGTCGGTCGAGAGGGCGGCGTCCGTCGCTCCGTACTCGCGCAGCCCCGTGTTGGCGACCTCGCCGCCGAGCGTCTTCGCCATCACCTGGAAGCCGTAGCAGATGCCCAGGACCGGGATCCCGAGGTCGAAGATCGCGGGGTCGAGCTGCGGGGCGCCCTCCTCGTACACGCTGGAGGGGCCGCCCGAGAGGATGATGCCGACGGGCGACTTCGCGGCGATCTCGGCGGCCGTGGCGTTGGAGGGCACGATCTCGGAGTAGACGTTCGCCTCGCGGACCCGGCGGGCGATCAGCTGCGCGTACTGCGCGCCGAAGTCGACGACGAGGACGGGCTGCGCGGCCAGGTGCGGCTGGGGAGCGGTGGGCTGCTCGCTAATGGGGGGCCTCCACGGAGTCGGTCGGGGTCTTCGGGTCGGTGCCGGCGGTCCGGCGCTCGAGGTACTGCTCGACCTCGCGGGCGATGCGGGTCTCGACGAAGAAGGAGAGGGTGGGCACCACGCCGCCGAGCGCGATGAGCACGAAGCGCGTGAACGGCCAGCGCATGAGGCTCCACAGGCGGAAGTCGGCGAAGAGGTAGACGACGTAGAACCAGCCGTGCGCGATCAGGATGCCGGTGGACAGGTTCGCGCCGGTGCCGCTCGACGTGAACTCGCCTCCGGGCACCTCGTACATCGGGGCGAAGTGCAGGACGCCCTGCTGGCCGAAGGCGAACAGCTCGAGGTGGAAGACGTACTTGAGCAGCATCTCCGCGCAGAGCAGGAGCAGCATCACGCCGGTGATGATCGAGGTCACCCGGTAGAAGCGCAGCGCGCTCCGGATCGCAGGGAACTGCGCGGGCTTGGGCTCGAGGGGCATGACGACCAGTTTACGGTGCGGGGGCGGGGGCCTCGGCCCGGTCGCCCAGGTCGGCGCGGGCGCGCTCCTCGGCGTCGAGCGCCTCCTCGGCCTCGCGCTCCCACGCGTCCTTGACGAGGCGGAACCAGAGGTAGAGGGCGAAGCCGGCGAAGACGACCCACTCGATCGCGTAGAAGACGTTGAGCCAGTTCAGCGAGACGTCGCTCACGCGCGCCGGGGAGTCGATGGCCTCGAGGCCGGCGACCGGCTCGTCGACGACGACGTAGCCCTGGTAGACGTCCTGGGGCGGGTCCGGCCAGCGGTTGATCAGCGCGGGGACGGAGAGCGCGGTGAGGGTGGCGGGGTCCAGGCCCTCCGCCGGCGCCTCCGCGGCCTCGTTGGCCACGAGGCGGCCGATGAAGGAGGAGGGCGCCTGCTCGCTCCCGCTGTTCAGCGCGTCCGCGACGGACTGCGCCTGCGCCTCGTCCTGCGTCCAGCCGTAGGCGAGCACCAGGTCGGCGTCGGCGGTGCGGGTGCGGGCGATGACCCACCAGCCCGGCTGCTCGCCGTTCAGGCGGCCGCCGAGGATCTCGGCACCGCCCGGCACGAAGACGGACGAGCCCTCCACACGCTGTCCGTCGGCGGTCGCCGTGATCGAGCGGGAGGGGGTCGCGACCTCGGCGAGCGGGAGCGTCGTCTCCGACACTCCGGAGTCGGGCGCGGCGGCTTCGACCGCGCGGCCGACCTGCCACTGCCCGAGCGCGGCGAAGAGCCCGGCGATCAGGAGTGCGAGCGCCAGCGCGGCGATCCAGCGCGGGCGCCGGGCCACCTGCCCGACCGTGCTCTGCGTCATTCGTCCCTCGTCCGCCCTCGATCCGTGCGGTGTCCCGCGGGCCGGATCGAGCCTAACCCGTGAGTGTGGGAGCTCCGTGGGATCAGTAGTCGGGCTCCCTCGGGCGGCGGGGCCGGGCGTCGTCGGCGCCGTCGGACTGCTGCATCGCCTGGTCGATGAGCGCCTGGCGCATCGGATCGGGGAACTCGTCGTCGAGCTCGTCCGGCTCCGCGGGGCGCCTCGGAGGAGCGGGAACCTCCTCCGCGGAGACGGCGGGCGCGGCCATCGCCGCCTCCACGAGCGCGAAGTCCTCCTCGTCCATGGCCGTGGCCGCTGCGGGTGCCGGGCGGTGCCGCCGCCGCGAGAGGAACGCGCCGATGCTCTCGGAGCGCGAGGCGAGGATCGGCCCGACGATCGCCATGATCAGCACGTAGAGGCCGGCGAAGGGCTGGATCCGCTCGTCGAGCCCCGCCGAGAGCGAGAGCGTCGCCAGGATGAGCGCGAACTCGCCGCGGTTGTGCAGGATGAACGCCGCGTTCAGGCCCGCGCGCGGTCCGAGCTTGTTGAGCCACGCGACGAACTGCCCCGCGCCGAGGTTCAGGACGATGGTCATCACCGCGGCGATCAGCACCGGGACCACGACGCTCGGGAACGCGCCGGGATCCAGTCCGAGACCGAAGTTGACGAAGAAGAAGGCTCCGAACACGTCGCGCAGCGGGATCGCGATGTGCTCGACCCTCGACCGGAACCGCGTCGCTCCGATGACCAGTCCGATCAGGAACGCGCCGATGGCGTCCGTCACTCCGAGGACCTCGCCGATGCCGCCGAACAGGATGGCGAGACCGAAGAACAGGATCGTGAACAGCTCGTCGTCGCGGGTGCGGAAGAAGCGGGAGACGACCTTCCCGCCCCAGCGGGCGATCGCGAACATCACCACGAGGAACGCGAACGCGATGACGAGCTTGAGCACCACCGGCCACGGCTCCGTCTCGCCCGAGAGCACGACGGACACGATCGCCAGGTAGACCGCGATGAAGATGTCCTCGACGACCGTGACGCCCAGGATCATCGGCGTCTCGGGGTTCGCCAGGCGCTTGAGCTCGATCAGCAGCTTGGTGACGATCGCGCTCGAGCTCGTCGCCGTGATGCCGGCGATGATCAGCGCCTCGCGGCTCCCCCAGCCCAGCGCGAAGCCGAAGCCGAGGCCGACGGCCATGTTGACCGCGATGTAGGAGCCGCCGGAGAGGATCAGGCGGCCGGCGTTCCCGAAGAACTCGTCCTGGTCGAACTCCAGGCCGAGGTTGAACAGCAGGAGTATCAGCCCGAAGACCGCGGTCAGCTCGATGTAGCTCGACTCGAAGTCGAGCGGGAAGAGGTGGAAGTTCGGGCTCGCGAGGAGCCCGACGACCATGTAGATCGGGATGGCCGGGAGCCCGATCGTCCTCCCCAGCCGGCCGAGGACGTAGGCGACGACGAACAGGACGCCGAGGACGATGAGGTCTTCGCCGTGGTGCATCCTCAGGCTCCGGGCGGGGCGTCGACCGTCTTGGCGAAGCTGCCGGTGCGGAAGAACGCGAACGCCTTGGCGACCTTCTCGGGGCTGCCGGCGACCACGAGGGTGTCGCCGGGGAAGACGCGGAAGTCAGGGGCCGGCGCCGGGTTGGCGGCGTCGCCCCGGACCACGGCGACGACGGTCAGCCCGACGATCCCTCGGTCGGCGGGCTTGCCGAGCTGCTGTCCGGCGATGTGGTCGTCGTAGTCGACGGTGAACCAGTCGATCGAGAGGCCCGGGATCTGGTCGAGCGCGGTCAGCGACTCCGTGATCTGCGTGCCGCCGAGCAGCTCGGCGAGGGTGTGCGCCTCGTCGTCGCTCAGGCGGAGGGACACCTTGGCGCCGTCCTGGTCGCCCTCGGCGAACGTGATCAGGTCGCTGTGGCCGGAGCGGTGGGCGATGACCCCGACCTTGCCGCCGTCGGCCGTCAGGAACGTGTGCAGAACGCCGACACCGGGCAGTTTGACCCTGCGGACCTCGACCATGCGTGCTCCCTCCGCGCCGTGCGGCGCTCCCACTCGGGACTTCCAGCTTAGGCGCGTGCGGAGCCCTCCTGCCGAGGGAACCCCGACCCGTCGAGGGATCCCGCGGTTCCCGGCCGGCTCGGCGGTCCTGCGTTCCCTCGCTGCCCACAGGTGGTGGGGGGAGTCTCCACAGGAGGAGCGGAGGGAGGGAAAGGGGGCGGAAGCGTGCAGTGGGGATCTGTCGAGACGGGGCGTGCCGCCGGTCGGACGAGTCCGTGCGGCTGCGCCGCGGTACGCGCCGACCGGCGAGTGGGCGGGGGCCTCCGCGGACGAGCGGCAGCAGGCGCGGATCGACGCC
This sequence comes from Rathayibacter sp. AY1E8, assembly GCF_002931415.1. Taxonomy (NCBI): domain Bacteria; kingdom Bacillati; phylum Actinomycetota; class Actinomycetes; order Micrococcales; family Microbacteriaceae; genus Rathayibacter; species Rathayibacter sp. AY1E8. The sequence continues at coordinate 14,771 of NZ_PSVI01000028.1, read as the reverse complement.
GTGGCCGCGACCTGGAGCGCGCCCTTCGTCCTCCGCGAGTCGGCGGCGGCGGCGGTCCGGGACTCCCCTTAGTCGAGCCTCTTGCGGAGACCGTGCATGTCGAGGGGCGACGGACCCGGGCAGCCGGACGTGGAACGGCGTCGCGGAGCGCGCGTCCGCCCTCACCCGCACTGATCGACGGACTCGCCGTCTCGGATCTCGCGCAGACCGCCGTCGATCCGAACCGACCCGGCGTTCCTCGGGGGCCGCTCGCCCGAGCACGTGCTTCTCGCCCAGAAGCGCCGGGAAGACCGTATTCGCGCGCGCGGGTCCGCAGTGTCGTCCGCCGGGCTGGCGCGAGGCCTACGACGCCAGCACGTCCGGCCGGCCCGCGCCGGCGTCCGCCGCGTCCAGGGACTCCCGGGCCGTCGAGGGAGCCCGCTGTTCGCGGTGGCCTCGACGGTCAGGATCGCCTCGGTCGGTGAGCGTCAGCTGGGCTGGTACGGCGCGACGACGACCTCGACCCGCTGGAACTCCTTGAGGTCGGAGTAGCCGGTCGTCGCCATCGAGCGGCGCAGGGCGCCGATGAGGTTCGCCGTGCCGTCGGCGCCGGTGGCCGGGCCGTAGAGGACCTGCTCGAGGGTGCCGACGGTGCCGACCTCGACGCGGCGGCCTCGCGGCAGCTGCGGGTGGTGCGCCTCCGCGCCCCAGTGCCAGCCCCCGCCGGGAGCGTCGGTCGCGCGGGCCAGCGCCGAGCCGAGCATCACGGCGTCCGCGCCCACCGCGACGGCCTTCACGATGTCGCCGGAGGTGCCGAGGCCGCCGTCCGCGATGACGTGCACGTAGCGTCCGCCCGACTCGTCGAGGTAGTCGCGGCGAGCGCCGGCGACATCGGCGACCGCGGTCGCCATCGGAGCCTGGATGCCGAGCGTCGTGCGGGTGGTGGAGGCGGCACCGCCGCCGAACCCGACGAGGACGCCCGCGGCGCCCGTGCGCATGAGGTGCAGGGCCGCGGTGTAGGTGGAGGCGCCGCCGACGATGACGGGCACGTCGAGCTCGTAGATGAACTTCTTGAGGTTCAGCGGCTCGGTGTCGCGCGAGACGTGCTCGGCCGAGACGGTCGTGCCGCGGATGACGAACACGTCGACCCCGGCGTCGACGACGGTCTGGTACAGCTCCGCGGTCCGCTGGGGCGACAGGGCCCCGGCGACGGTCACGCCCGCGGCGCGGATCTCGGCCAGGCGCGCGGTCACCAGCTCGGGGCGGATCGGAGCGGAGTAGATCTCCTGCATCCGCTGCGTCGCGGTCTCGGCCGGAAGCCGGCGGATCTCCTCGAGCAGCGGCTCCGGGTCCTCGTACCGCGTCCACAGACCCTCGAGGTCGAGGACGCCCAGCGCCCCCAGATGCCCGAGCCGGATCGCCGTCGCCGGCGACACCACCGAGTCCATCGGCGCGGCGAGGATCGGCGTCGCGAACTGGTACGCGTCGATCGACCACTTCACCGACACGACCTCGGGGTCGCGCGTCCGGCGGCTCGGGACGACGGCGATGTCGTCGAAGGCGTACGCGCGGCGGGCGCGCTTGGCGCGACCGATCTCGATCTCCATGACGCTGAGTTTACTGTGGCTCGCTCCTCGCTCCGCTCGTCGCTCGCCCGCGGTCGGCCCGAGCGGATGGTCCCGTTCCGCAGAGCGTCCCGCGTCCGCGCTACGACGATCCGCTCGCACGCGGATCGCCGGTTACCGCTGAGCGGCGTCAGCCGTGGCTCGCTCCTCGCTCCGCTCGCCGCTCGCCGCTCGCCCGCGGTCGGCCCGAGCGGATGGTCGCGGTCCGCGGAGCGGGTCGCGTCCGCGCTACGACGATCCGCTCGCACGCGGATCGCCGGTTACCGCTGAGCGGCGTCAGCCGTGGCTCGGTCCTCGCTCCGCTCGCCGCTCGCCGCTCGCCCGCGGTCGGCCCGAGCGGGCGGTCCCGTTCCGCAGAGCGTCCCGCGTCCGCGCTACGACGATCCGCTCGCACGCGGATCGCCGGTTACCGCTGAGCGGCGTCAGCCGTGGCTCGCTCCT
>NZ_PSVI01000028.1:0-12717 GCF_002931415.1 Rathayibacter sp. AY1E8 | reverse complement strand
TGGTCCCGTTCCGCAGAGCGTCCCGCGTCCGCGCTACGACGATCCGCTCGCACGCGGATCGCCGGTTACCGCTGAGCGGCGTCAGCCGTGGCTCGCTCCTCGCTCCGCTCGCCGCTCGCCGCTCGCCCGCGGTCGGCCCGAGCGGGCGGTCGCGTTCCGCAGAGCGTCCCGCGTCCGCGCTACGCCGATCCGCTGGAAAGCGGATAGCCGGTTACCGCTGAGCGGTGTCAGCTGTGGCTCGCTCCTCGCTCCGCTCGCCGCTCGCCGCTCGCCCGCGGTCGGCCCGAGCGGGCGGTCCCGTTCCCAAGAGCGTCTCGCGTCCGCGCTACGACGATCCGCTGGAAAGCGGATCGCTTGCTTCCGCTCCCACCGGGCTCCACACCAGGCCGCGATCGACGCGAGCGGGCGCACTCCACCAACAGGTGAAGCCTGCGCGGCCGCCACCACCATTCGCTGCAAGGCGGGAAGCCCGTCCCCACTCCGTCGCGCTCGCGCGCGGCGCACGACCACTCCCCCGTCGGCACAGGCGGAAGCCTCCCCCCGCAGTCGCGGCGGCGCATCGCGCCGCTCGCGCTGCGTACCCCGCCCCTCAGCCGAGGACCGGTGCTCGTCTCCCGGAGGGAGGCGGCGGATCGGGATCGCGGCCCCTCCGGCGTGGTGGGCGTATGGGCCGCAGGCCCATCGGGCAGAGGGGCCGCGATCCCGATCCGCCGCCGGCCCCACCAGCCCCCCTCAGCGCCGGTAGTTCGGCGCCTCCACCACCATCTGCACATCGTGCGGGTGCGACTCCTTCAGCCCGGCCGCCGTGATGCGCACGAACTTCCCGCGCTCCTTCAGCTCGGGGATGGTGCGCGCTCCGACGTAGAACATCGACTGGCGGAGCCCGCCGGCGAGCTGGTACGCCACGTTGGCGAGCGGGCCGCGATAGGGCACCTGACCCTCGATGCCCTCGGCGATCAGCTTGTCGTCGGTGGGCACGTCGGACTGGAAGTAGCGGTCCTTCGAGTAGGAGGTCCGCTCGCCGCGGGTCTGCAGGGCGCCGAGGGAGCCCATGCCGCGGTAGGTCTTGAACTGCTTGCCGTTCTGGAACACGAGGTCGCCGGGGCTCTCCTCGCAGCCCGCGAGGAGCGAGCCGAGCATCACGGTGTCGGCGCCGGCGACGAGCGCCTTGGCGATGTCGCCGGAGTACTGGAGGCCGCCGTCGGCGATCACCGGCACGCCGGACTCGCGCGCGGCGAGGGACGCCTCGTAGACCGCGGTGACCTGCGGGACTCCGACGCCGGCGACGACGCGGGTGGTGCAGATCGAGCCGGGGCCGACGCCGACCTTGATGGCGTCGGCGCCCGCGTCGACGAGGGCCTGCGCCCCGGAGCGGGTCGCGACGTTGCCGCCGATGACGTCGACGCCGGCGAACGCGGAGTCGGACTTCAGGCGGCGGATGATGTCGAGCACGCCGGCGGAGTCGCCGTTGGCGGTGTCGACGACGATCACGTCGACGCCCGCGTCGAGCAGGGCGGTGGCGCGCTGCCAGGCGTCGCCGAAGAAGCCGATCGCGGCGCCGACCCGGAGGCGGCCCTCGTCGTCCTTCGTGGCGTTGGGGTACTGCTCCGACTTGTCGAAGTCCTTGACCGTGATGAGGCCGGCGAGCTTGCCCTGCGCGTCGACGAGCGGCAGCTTCTCGATCTTGTGCTGCGCGAAGAGGGCGATGACCTCGCTGTCGGAGATGCCGACGCGGCCCGTGATCAGGCCGGTGCTGGTCATCACGTCGCGGACGAGCGTGGTCGCCTTCTCGAACGGCGAGACGAAGCGCATGTCGCGGTTGGTGATGATGCCCACGAGCACGCCGGTGGAGTCGACGACGGGGAGGCCGCTGATCCGGTACTGGCCGCAGAGGTCGTCGACCTGGGCGACGGTGGCGTCCGGGGTGGTGGTGACGGGGTTCGAGACCATGCCCGACTCGCTCCGCTTCACCTTGTCGACCTGGTCGGCCTGGTCGGCGATGGAGAGGTTGCGGTGCAGGACGCCGAGGCCGCCCTGGCGGGCCATCGCGATCGCCATGCGCGCCTCGGTGACGGTGTCCATCGCCGCGGAGAGCAACGGGGTCGCCACGCTGATGCGCTTGGTGAGACGGGAGGCCGTGTCGGCCTCGCTCGGGATGACGTCGGTGTGCCCCGGGAGGAGCATGACGTCGTCGTAGGTGAGTCCGAGGAATCCGAAGGGATCCGGCTGGTCCATCAATGCCCCTTAGCAGGTCGAGTGCGGGAGCCCGGAGAGGACGGGAGGAGTCCGCTCACGAGCGCCACGGTTGTTCGATCTTAAGCGCCGTGAGGCTCGCGGTATTCCTCGACGGCGCGGCCGCCGGGCCGCGGATGGGCGCTGGAGCGCTCTCCTCTCCCTCATAATGTCGTCACGCGTAAGTGCGGACGGTGAAACACCGCCGACACATGCGGAACGTATGGTCAACCAACGTTGTTTGACGACGGCGATTCGGGCGTGCCCGGAGACCCCATCCGTCTGTGCACCCTGACGAGAGGTAGACGTCTTGCTCACAGCCAGCCGTTCGATGCGCCGCCAGCGCTCGACGACCCTGCATCCGACGGACCGGGAGGCGCCCCGTGGATAGGAGACGCCCGAGGCTCCGAGACCGGCTCCTGGCCCTGGGTCTGCTCGCCGCGACCCTCACCGGGATCGCCGCGGCGGCCCCCGCCGCACTCGCCGCCACCACCGCCGACCAGTCGATCATCGCCTGGGTCCGCGTGCAGGGGACGAACGAGAACCTGACGGGGGTGACCGTCGAGATCGGCGGCGACGCCTCCGCGACCGTGACCACCGGCGAGGACGGCCGGGCCACGTTCCCCCTCGACGCCGCGGGCACCTACACGGTGACCGTCGACGAGGAGTCCCTGCCCGCCGACAAGGGCTACCCCGCCGCAGGTCAGAACCCGAAGCAGGTGAAGATCGTCGCCTCGCAGAACCAGATCGTCAACTTCATCGTCTCGACGGCCAACCCGAAGGGCTCCGGAGCGACCGTCCCGGTCCCGACGGACTCCGCGGCTCCGACGAGCCCCGCGACCGAGGGCACGACCGGCAACGACGCGACGAACCCCGACGGCACGTCCAATGCGGTGAACCAGCCGGTGTCGGCCGACACGTTCTGGATCATCTTCTGGCCGAAGGTCGTCACCGGCCTGATCTTCGGGCTCCTGATCGCCCTCGCGGCGATCGGCGCCTCGCTGATCTACGGCGTGACCGGCCTGAACAACTTCGCCCACGGCGAGCTGGTCACCTTCGGCGCGCTGATGGCGTACCTCTTCTCCGGGGTCTTCGGACTCCCGGCGCTGCTGGCCATCCCGATCGCGGTGATCCTCGGCGGGGCCTTCGGCTTCGTCCAGGACGGACTGCTCTGGAAGCCGCTGCGGAAGAAGGGCATCCAGCTCATCCCGCTGATGATCGTGACGATCGGCCTCTCGCTGGCCCTGCGCTACGTGTTCGTCTTCTTCTTCGGAGCCGACCGCCTCTCGCTCCCCAACAGCACCGCTCCGTTCTTCACGGTGCCGGAGCTCGGGATCAGCCTGAAGTTCACCGACATCGTCGGCGCCGTCGTCGGCGTCGTCTGCATCGTCGCCGTGGCCTACGTCCTCACGAAGACGAAGATCGGCAAGGCGATGCGGGCGGTCTCGGACAACCGGGCCCTCGCCTCCGCCTCGGGCATCAACGTCGAGCGCGTCATCCGCGTCGTCTGGGTGATGTCGGGCGCTCTCGCCGCGCTGGCGGGCGTCTACATCGGCTACTACCAGTCGCTGCGCTGGGACACGGGAGCGTCGATCCTGCTGCTGATCTTCGCGGCGATCACGCTCGGCGGACTCGGCTCCGCCTACGGCGCGCTGGTCGGCTCGCTCATCATCGGACTGATGATGAACATCTCGACGATCTGGATCCCGGAGAACCTCAAGTACGTGGCTCCGCTCGTTCTCATGATCATCATCCTCCTGGTCAGGCCGCAGGGAATCCTGGGCCGCAAGGAACGGATCGGCTAGGACACCATGAACCTCAACTTCATCTGGCTGGCGATCGGGCAGATCGTCGATCCCACTGTCGCCGCGTACGCGCTGGCGACCATCGGCCTGGTCATCCACTTCGGATTCACGGGGCTGCTCAACTTCGGACAGGCCGGCTTCATGGCAGTGGGCGGCTACGCCTTCGCCATCACCTCGGTCAAGTTCGAATGGCCCGTCTGGGGCTCCTTCCTCGCGACGATCGTCGCGGCGACCGTCTTCGCGCTCATCCTGGGCATCCCGACGCTCCGGCTGCGGGCCGACTACCTCTCGATCGTGACGATCGCGGCGGCGGAGATCATCCGGCTCTCGGTCAAGACCCCCGAGTTCTCGGCGATCACCGGCGGCTCGGAGGGCATCAACGGCGCGGCGAAGGCGTTCAACGACCTCAACCCGCTCCCCGAGGGCCGCTGGGGCATCGGCGTCCTCACCTACAGCCAGGACCAGTGGTGGGTGCGGATCGTCGGCTGGGGCCTCGTGCTCCTGGCCTGCCTCCTGGTGTTCCTCCTGATGCGCAGCCCCTGGGGCCGCGTCATCAAGGGCATCCGCGAGGACGAGGACGCCGTGCGCTCGCTCGGCAAGAACGTCTTCTCGTACAAGATCCAGGCGCTCATCCTGGGCGGCGTGCTCGGAGGCCTCGCAGGAGCGCTGTTCATCCTCCCCCGCTCGCTCCAGCCCGACAACTACGGCACCCAGCTCACGTTCTTCCTCTACACGATCATGCTGCTGGGCGGCGCCGCGACGGTCTTCGGACCCGTCGTCGGCTCGATCATCTTCTGGGTCGTCCTCGGTCTGACCGACGGACTGCTCACGCTCGGGATCGACACCGGGGTCCTCAACAACGACCTCATCCGCCTCACCACCGTGCAGACCGGACCCATCCGGTTCATCGTGGTGGGGGTAGCCCTCATGCTCCTGGTGATCTTCAGACCCCAGGGGATCTTCGGCAAGAAGAAGGATCTGCACTTTGCCTAAGACGCCGGTCTCGGACATCACCGAGGAAGCAATCGTCCCCGGGGTCAGGAAGAAGGACCCCATCGTCGTCGCCGACAACGTCAGCCGCCGCTTCGGCGGCCTGACCGCGGTCGACGTCGAGCACCTCGAGATCCCCCGCGGATCCATCACCGCCCTGATCGGCCCGAACGGGGCCGGAAAGACCACGTTCTTCAACCTGCTGACGGGCTTCGACAAGCCCAACACCGGCAAGTGGAACTTCAAGGGCAAGAACCTCGCCAACGTCCCGGCCTACCGGGTGTCGCGGATGGGCATGGTGCGCACGTTCCAGCTCACCAAGGCGCTCGGCGGCATGACGGTGCTCGAGAACATGCTGCTCGGCGCGAAGGGGCAGAAGGGCGAGAACATCTTCACCTCGCTCATCCGCCCGCTGTGGTCGAAGGAGGAGGACTCGATCGAGCAGCGCGCGATCCGCCTGCTCGAGAAGTTCAAGCTGGACACGAAGCGGGACGACTACGCGTCGAGCCTGTCGGGCGGCCAGAAGAAGCTGCTCGAGATGGCGCGGGCGCTGATGTCGGAGCCCGAGCTCGTCATGCTCGACGAGCCGATGGCCGGGGTGAACCCGGCGCTGACGCAGTCGCTCCTGGGTCACATCGTGAACCTGAAGGACGAGGGCATGACCGTGCTCTTCGTCGAGCACGACATGCACATGGTCAACACGATCGCCGACTGGGTGATCGTGATGGCCGAGGGCAAGGTCGTCGCCGAGGGCCCGCCCTCGACCGTGATGAACGACCCGGCCGTCATCGACGCGTACCTGGGCGCGCACCACGACACCGACCTGGGCACGATCGAGGGCCAGCTCGAGATCGCCGAGGAGATGGACTCCGACCTCGTCCGCGAGGACGTGGAGCGGCAGGCGGAGCAGGCCGGCGTCCCGACGCCCGGCCACGACGCTCCGGCCGCCGGAACGGCGTCCCCGTCGGCCTCCGCGCCGACGAGCGTCGCCCCGACGACCGACGCCCCGGCCGTCGAATTCGAGAAGGACGAGAGATGACCGCCGACACGACGACTCCGAACACCCTCGAGACGCACGATCTGCACGCGGGCTACGTGCCGGGGGTCAACATCCTCAACGGCTCGAACGTCTACGTGAAGCGCGGCGAGCTGGTCGGAATCATCGGCCCGAACGGTGCAGGCAAGTCGACGCTGCTGAAGGCGATGTTCGGCCTGGTCAACATCCGCCAGGGCACCGTCCTGCTGAACGGCGAGGACATCACCGGCCTCAAGGCCGACAAGCTGGTGTCCAAGGGCGTGGGCTTCGTGCCGCAGAACAACAACGTCTTCCCGTCGCTCACCATCGAGGAGAACCTCGAGATGGGCATGTACCAGAAGCCGAAGCTGTACAAGGAGCGGCTCGAGTTCGTCACCGAGCTCTTCCCGGAGCTCAGCAAGCGGCTCAAGCAGCGCTCGGGGTCGCTCTCGGGCGGTGAGCGCCAGATGGTGGCGATGTCGCGGGCTCTGATGATGGACCCGTCGATGCTGCTGCTCGACGAGCCCAGCGCCGGCCTGTCCCCGATGCGGCAGGACGAGACCTTCGTCAACGTGCAGCGGATCAACCGCGCGGGCGTCTCGATCATGATCGTCGAGCAGAACGCGCGGCGGGCGCTGCAGATCTGCGACCGCGGCTACGTCCTCGACCAGGGCCGCGACGCCTACGAGGGCGCGGGCCGGGAGCTGATGAACGATCCGAAGGTCATCGAGCTCTACCTGGGCACGCTCGCGACGACCAACGAGGTCACTACGAGCACCCCGACCGTCGGCGGCTGACCCCCGCTGCGAAGGGCCCGTCGTCTCCGGACGGCGGGCCCTTCGTCGTTGCCGGGGCGCGGAGCGGGCGCGAGCGGGGCCGAGGGGCCGGTGCGGCTCCGGGGCGGAGGCGGGGCCGCTCGCCCAGGGCGCCGTGCCGCTCGGAGACCACTCCGAGCAGGGCGGGAAGGCAGGCGGCTCGGTGCCCGGAGACGCGCCGGCAAGGGGTGCCGCAGAAGGGAGGCGGGGGGCCGCTCTCCCGGCGCGGACAGGCCTTCACCGGTCTCTCCGCGATGCCCGCCGAACCCCCGGGAAGTCGGCGGAACGGCGGGCCGGACCCTCGGTCTCCTGTCCGCGGGACGAGGGCAGGACAGCGAGAGTCTCTCCGCACCAGCGACACCCACGAGGGGGACAGGATATCGCCCTGCCTGCCGTATTTTTGGGGACACGGGACAGCCCTGCAGGGGGACGTCCCGCTCCCCTCTCCCCCGGTAGGGACCGCGATCGGCCGCCGATCTCCTCCCCTCCCCGCAGCGCCTCGAGCGCCGCGTCGTCCGCCTCGAAGGAGCCGACCATGAAGAGATACACCCCCGCCCCTGTGGAACTCGGAGCCGGCTTCGGCACCGGTGCGATCGGCGACTACGAGCGCTGGCGCGTCGTCGGCGTCTACGCCCAGGTCGTCATCGCCGAGACCACCGGCGGCAAGCGCCGCAACTACAGCCGTTCCTTCGTCACGTACCGCCTGGCGCAGGAGGCGGCGCTGCTCCGCGCCTCCTAGGCCCTCCGCACTCCACGAGCGCGCGTCCTCCCACTGGAGGGCGCGCGCTTCTGCGTTCCCGCTCGACGTCGTCGCTCCCGCCCGCGGTTCGGCAGGGCGCCCCCTCGAGGCCGGGAGAGGCGCTCGGAGGCGCGTACAGGCCGTCAGAGCCGCTCCTCCTCCCGGGTGGCTCCTCGACGCCACGCCGGGCCCTGGACGCCGCGGAGCCGTCCGCCCGCACCCGACAGCGGCCACCCTCCCGGACGACCGCCGCGCCTCGCTGCGTCCGCACGACCGGCGCGTCTCCTGCTCTCCGCTCCGGGAACGGCGGAGGGGCCCGGTCCGAAGACCGAGCCCCTCAGGGATGCGGCAGGAGCCGCGTCACCGCGTCGTCAGTTCAGCGAACCCTCGACGGTCTCCTCGAAGGAGGTGGTGTTGCCCGTGCCGTACTTGTAGATCGAGACCGAGGCCTCGCTGGTGTCGCCGTTCTCGTCGAACGAGATCGGGCCGGAGAGGCCGTCGTAGTCGACGTCCTCGCCGTCGGCGATGAGCTTCGCGCAGTCGGCGAAGGTCGTGCACTTGGTGCCGCCCTCCGAGACCGACATGAGGTTGTCGCGGATGGTCGCACCGTCCGTCGCCTTGCCCTGGAGCGCGGCGAGAGCGGTCAGGACCGTGGCGTCGTACGACTCCGGCGCGTAGCTGAACACGGTCAGCGCGTCGTTGCCCTGCGACTCGACGAGCGACTGCAGCTTGCCCTGGAAGTCCTCGGACGCCTGGACGCCCGGGTTGGTGAACTGGGCGCCGGCGATGTCGACGTTGGTGTCGGACTCGCCGATGACGCCGTAGTTGCCGTCCGTGCCGTAGAGCTTCGAGAAGTCGAAGCCCTTGGCCGAGAGCTGCTCCGCGATGGTCTTGATCTCGTCGAACGAGATGACGACCAGCGCGTCGGGGTTCGGGGCGAGGACCGAGGTCAGCGCCGAGTTGAAGTCGGTCGAGGCCGGCTCGAAGATCTCCTCGGCCGCGACGGATGCTCCGCCCGCCTCGAGGGTCTCCTTGATGTTCTTCTCGAGGCCGGTGCCGTACGCGTCGTTCATGTACAGGATCGAGACGTTGGTCTTGCCGTCGCCGAGGATCTTGTTGCCGAGGATTCGGCCCTGGAGCACGTCCGAGGGAGCGGTGCGCCAGTAGTAGCCGTCGTCGTCGTAGGTCGTGAAGTCCGGCGAGGTGTTGGCCGGCGAGATCTGGACGACGCCCGCCTGGGTCACCTGGTCGATGAAGGTCTTCGAGACGCCCGAGGACGCCGCGCCGATGATGGCGGAGACGTTGTCGGCGATGAGGGACGTGGCCGACTGCGTCGCGATGTCGGTCGTGGTGTCGCCCGAGTCCTTCTGCTCCACGTCGATCGTGATGCCGGCCTTGGCGTCGTTGATGTCGACGACCGCCTGGTCGACGCCCGCGATCTCGGGCGGGCCGAGGACGGCGAGGGTGCCGGTCTGCGGGAGGATCGTGCCGATCTTGAGGGACAGGTCGCCCGAGCCGCTGTCGCCGCTCGATCCGCTGTCGCCGCCGCCGGCGCAGCCGGCGAGGACGAGAGCGCTGGCGCCCAGAATGGCGACGCCGCCGAGGGTTGCCCGGAGGGACCGCGCGCGGGCCGAGCCGGCCTTCGCGTAAACGCCCATGTTGCTCCTTGAGAGGTGTGTGTCAGTGGGAGCGGCGCCGGTGGCAACCGCTCGGCCAACCTAACCTTCGAAGCAGCCGTGAACAATACAGGGGTGTTACCAATACGTTTCGCGACCGGATCGTTACCATTCCGCTGTCGCGCCGCGCCAGGACGACGCGTTCCGCAGATCAGACGGAGGATCGGCGCCGTCTGCGCTCCGCGGCGACGAGGTCGCCTGAGAAGATCGCCAGGGCGGCCCACACCAGCGCGAAGCCGATCCAGCGCTCGAGTGGCATCTCCTCGTGCAGGACGAAGGCCCCGACGAGGAACTGCAGGAACGGCGTCAGGTACTGCACGAAGCCGACGATCGACAGCGGGAGGCGCCGGGCGGCGCCCGCGAACAGGAGCAGCGGGACGGCCGTGACGATCCCGGCCGAGGCGAGGATGAGGGCGTGCCCCGTCCCCTCCGTCGTCAGGGTCAGCCCCACCGTGGAGCCGACGACCGCCAGCTGCACCACGGCGAGCGGCGTCAGCCAGAGCGTCTCGAGCGTCAGCCCGCCGACCGCGTCCACCGTGCCGCCGACGCGGCTCTTCACCAGGCCGTAGAGGCCGAACGAGAAGGCGAGGGCGAGCGAGATCCACGGGAAGGATCCGTAGCCCACCGCGATGACCAGCACCGCGACCGCGCTGACGCCCATCGCGGCCCACTGCAGGGGCCGGAGGCGCTCGCGCAGCACCAGGACGCCCAGCAGCACCGTGACCAGCGGGTTCATGAAGTAGCCCAGGGCCGCCTCGATGACATGGCCCGTGGTCGTGGCGATCACGTAGACCTGCCAGTTGACGTAGATGAGCACGCCCGCGATCGCCATCACGCCGAGCAGGCGGGGGCGGCGCAGCAGCGCGCCGAAGGAGCGCCAGCCGCGGAGGACCGTGAGCAGGATCACGCAGAAGACGAGCGAGAAGAGCACCCGGAACGCGACGATCTCGAACGGCGAGGCCGGCGCCATCGCGATGAAGTAGAGGGGCATCGCACCCCAGAGCAGGTAGGCCGAGAACGCGAACAGCAGCCCCGTGCCGGACATCCCGCCCGGGCGTCCCGCCGCTCCGAGCGCCTCCACTCCTTCGCCGACGGGCACGTCCGAAGGGGACGGCGAGACGGCCTCGGCAGGGGTGCGGGAGCTGGTCACTCCCCCGATGCTACGCAGGCGCGGGGTGGGAGGACGGCCCCGCAGCGGGCGGATCAGGCCACTGGTCGCGAGGAGGACCGGGAACGACGGAAGGGCCCGCCGACCGAGGTCGACGGGCCCTTCCGAGGGATGCTGCCTAGCGGACGACGACCGCGAGGACGTCGCGAGCGGAGAGGACCAGCAGGTCCTCGCCACCGAACTTGACCTCGGTTCCGCCGTACTTGGAGTAGATCACCTTGTCGCCGACGGCGACGTCGAGCGGCACGCGGTTGCCGTTGTCGTCGATGCGACCGGGTCCGACGGCGACGACCTCGCCCTCCTGCGGCTTCTCCTTGGCGGTATCGGGGATGACGAGACCGGAAGCGGTCACCTGCTCCGCCTCGACCTGCTTGATGACGATGCGATCTTCGAGCGGCTTGATGGACACCGACACGGTTGACCTCTTTCTTGACGACGATGTGGGCGGAACGCGGTTCTGGCACACACGCTCCGAGAGTGCTAGATCCATCGTAGGGGCTCCGCTGGCACTCGTGCAATCAGAGTGCCAAGCGGGGCGGCGGACCCGCCGGGAGGCCGTGGCCTACCATGGCCGGATGCGACGCGACGAGCTGGTCGAGCTCCTCTCCCCCGAGGGCCTCCGGCTCCTCGATTCCCTCGACGGCTACCGGTCCGACGACCTGGTGCGGGCCGTGGCACGCCTCCGGGCCGCCGGCCACTCCCCCGTCCTCGTCGCCGCGGTGCTCACCCAGGCGAGGCTCCGGCAGAAGGCGGAGGCGAAGTTCGGCGAGTTCGCCCGCTCGATGCTCTTCACGGACGCGGGACTCGAGCAGGCGACGCGGCTGCGCGTCGCCGCCCTGCACGCCGGCCGGTTCGCTGCGGCGGGAGCGGCGCGCGTCGCCGACCTCGGCAGCGGGATCGGCGGCGACGCCCTCGCGATGGCCGCGATCGACCTGGCGGTCACCGCCGTCGAGGCCGACGAGGTCACCGCGACCCTGGCCAGCTTCAACCTCGCCCCGTTCCCCGCGGCGAGCGCCGTGCACTCGACGGCCGAGGGCTTCGACCTCGACGGCTTCGACGCCGTCTACCTGGACCCGGCACGCCGCACGGCCGGCCACCGCGAGACCCGCCGGCTCGACGATCCGGACGACTACTCCCCCTCCCTCGACTTCGCGTTCGGCCTGGCCGAGCACCGTCCCGTGGGCGTGAAGGTGGGTCCCGGCTTCGACCGCGAGCGCCTGCCGCGGGACGCCGAGGCGCAGTGGGTCTCGGTCGACGGGGAGCTGGTCGAGACCGGGATCTGGTTCGGTTCTCTAGCGCGCCCGGGCGTGCGCCGCTCCGCTCTGCTGCTCGGCGCGGCCGGCTCCTCCGAGCTCACCGCGGCGGGCGACAGCGAGGACGAGGAGGTCGGCCCCCTCGGCGCGTTCGTGCACGAGCCGGACGGTTCCGCAATCCGCGCGCGCCTTCTGGGCGAGCTCGCGCGCTCCAGCGGCTCGCGGATGCTCTCGCCCGGCATCGCCTACCTGACCGGCGACCATGAGGCCGCCTCGCCCTTCCTCCGCAGCTTCCGGGTCCTCGCCGAGCTGCCGCTGGACGAGCGCACGCTGGCGAAGGAGCTGCGCACCCGCGGCATCGGCGTGCTCGAGATCAAGAAGCGCGGGGTGGACGTCGACCCCGCCCGCTTCCGCAAGCGGCTGGGCCTCTCCGGCACCGGCAGCGCGGTGCTGATCCTGACGCGGATCGCCGGGCGCCACCGCGCGCTGCTCGCGGAGCGCGTCGAGCGGCCCGCGCCGGCTCAGTAGCCGGAGGTGCCGGCGGCGAGGGCGACCACGACGAAGACGAGGAAGACCGCCAGGTAGATCAGCGAGACGGCGATGCCGGCGAACCCGGTGATGATCGCGGTCAGCGCGAAGCCGCGCGCGGCCGGCTCGCGCCGGCGTCCGAGGAAGCCGAGCACGACGGCCGGAGCCGACAGCAGGAAGCCGAAACCGGCGGCGAAGAGCGTGATGACCAGGCCGACGATGCCGAGGATCATCCCGACGAGGCTCAGCGTGCGGGGGACGACGGGCGCCGGAGCGGCCGCGTAGGCGGCGGGGTGGCCGGGCGCGGAGGAGTAGGCGGGCGCCGAGGGGTACGCGGGCGGCGGCGGCGACCCGTAGGCCGGCGGTGCGGAGTCGGCGAGCGGCACCGACGGCTGCGACGCGGCCGAGGGCGGAGCGGCGCACGCCCGGGCGCGCTAGAGAACCGAACCAGATCCCGGTCTCGACCAGCTCCCCGTCGACCGAGACCCACTGCGCC